>JBICHS010000504.1:0-2642 GCA_043101135.1 Phycisphaeraceae bacterium JB051 | reverse complement strand
TTGACGATGGCGCTTTTCACTTCGTCGCGCGTGTCATAAAGAATGGCGATCGATTGATCCAGGCTGTTGTCAGCCGACTTGTTGTCAGGCGCTTGGCTCGTGGTCTTATTTTGCGGCATGCCGACGACGATCGGTTGCTTTTTAAACTCACGGTGGATCAGGCCGGCTTCTTCGAGTTCCTGTAACACGCTATGGGCGGTGCCATAGGAAATGTTGTACTGCTTGGCCAGTTGCTTAAGTGGGGCCACGCGCTGTCCGGGTTTGAGCTGGCCTGAATCAATCGCATCGTAAAGGCTCTGGTAGAGCACATCGCGGCCGCGTTGGATAGCCAGGGGATTGGTTGTGTCGTGCGAGTCTTTCATGTAACAGCCTGTTGAATGTGTTCTGTTTGACATTCATTAGATAAGGTAACATCGTCTGCGTCAATGGCAATAACAAATTGATATTATTTGATAAAAAAATGACATGTCAAGTTAATCAGGTTGTTGTTTGACTCGTCAGGGCAGATATTTTCTTGTTTTTCGTTGACTTTGAACATGCTGAGTCTACAATTTGGCCATAGTATCAAAATGTATCAGTTTGTTTGCGGGGGAGTGACGCCCTGCCGAGATGCTCCAGATCATTGCCATCAGGCCTGATCGGGATGGCGGTTTCGTTTGAGCTGGTGTCTTACGGGGACTCAACATTCATAATGAACTGAGGGTTTGGCGTTGTGTGATGCAACGCAAGCTCTTGCCAAGGAGAAAAACGATGTCCAGAAAGTCGTGGTCGGCCTTTACCCTCATTGAATTGCTCGTGGTGATTTCCATCGTCTCGCTGTTGATCTCAATTCTCCTGCCTGCCTTGCACACTGCCCGAGCGCGATCGCGTCAGGTCAAGTGTGCGGCCAATCTCAAGCAATTCGGTGTGTATTTTGCCCAGTATGCTGCGGAGTACAACGACCGTACGCCATGCAGTGCCAATGCCGGCAATGCCAGCCCGTTCTGGTACACCGTTTTGGATTCAGTCATGGGGACCGCCAATTACGTCACCCCGTCCAGCGGCAATTTATCACTCTGGCAATGTCCGGAAAACAGCAAGCAGGAATATCGCATCGGGAGTGGTGGCGGTGAAACGCGCGGCAGTTATATGATCAACGGGTGGAGCTACCCTGAAAACCCAGTCTACCTGGGGCGATTCACCGACACACGCTTTAGTGACATCCTCTGGCCATCCAAACTCTATGCGTTATTTGAGGGTTCCTATTACCGCTCGGACATCTTTTTTAATGATGGCACCGATTCCATTCCATTTATGACCTCCGGTGTTCGCAATGTTCGCTATCCCCATTTGCTCGCGTTGGAGATGCTCTACGCCGACGGTCATGTCGGCACGATCAAAGGCCCCTTGCAAAACGTAGGAACCGGTGGAGTAGCGCTCGGACACGCGACCGGCTTTACCAATGGCAAGGCCTGGTATGCCCGCCCGTAAGAACCAATCAATACCCCCATTGCCTTATTTGATATTCATATCTTCAAACGCTATTGGAAAGAATCACAAGATGATGATGCGCTGTAATTGTCAGAAGTTGTTTTCCCGCTTCGCTTGGATATTTTGCCTGTTGGTCGGGCTGGGGCCGATATGCGCTCAAGTCCAAGGTCAGACCAAGCATCCGCAAGTCAATGTGCTGCTTCTGGTTCGCGGGAAGTGGGATGTTGATAAGACCCTTGCCCGGCAATTGGCTGAGGATAACATTCATTTTGTCACTGCACGGCTGGCTGACCCGCTAAGCCCGGGGATGATCCGTCAGTTTCATAGTGTCATTATCGCTGACTATGAAGGTTCACGCGTCGAGTATTTTCTGGATCAATTCGTGAAGGAATACCAGGATATCAAACAGAATCTGCAAGTCATACAAGACTATGTTCATGATGGTGGCAGTTTGTTTTTTACACCTTATTCGGCCAGCCTGCTCGGCGCCCCAGCCATTTCACAGGCACTTGAGCCTTATGGTTTGACAGTCCTGCCGCTTCAGGCACGTGATGATCAACACTATTACACACGCTCGCGTGATGAAAACACTATTAGTGATGATGAATATTGCTGGACGACCCAAATCGCAGATCATCCCGCAACACGCAACGTCAAACAGATTGTCTATCCCGCCACGATGTTCCGGTGGGATGATATGTATTCCTGCCCGGTGATTCGCATGCAGGACCCGGCCTGGACACCGTTGGTCACCACCATGCCGACGGCTGTCGCGGCTCGCGGCAAGGACTATCTGAATTGGACACCGATTGAAAAAGATCCGCCAGTCCTAGCGGCCGTGCGCGATTTTGGCAAAGGACGCGTTGGCTTCCTGACGCCTTCGTCGTACTACACATGGCAAGAACCGTTCTCCGATCCCAGACGCGGATGGATTCGAGAAAGTCACACCGGACGCATCGATGGATCGTTTATGGACAAAGGCATTCCCGGTCATCCCAGTGATGGGCGGCAACTGCTTGTGGGCATGCTGCGATACATGGCTCAGCCGTCGCGTGAAAATCAATTCGGACAGTATGACCAGGCACGTTTGGCCCAAATGGACAAACCCGCTTCGGTGCCCGTGCCCAGTTGGTTGTTTAAATGGGATCGCAAACATGGGCAGAAATGGTTTA
>JBICHS010000503.1:0-3602 GCA_043101135.1 Phycisphaeraceae bacterium JB051 | reverse complement strand
TTGACTTCTTCAAAATGGACACCCTCCCCGGTAACGCACCAGGCGTGCGATTCCGACATTATGTCAGCAACAACGGGCTCTACGATTACTGGGCGATGTGGAATGAGTCTAACGGCAAGGCGATGACCAAGCTGGATATTTACGGCCACAACCCCGGCCAGATTCTGGATGTCATTGAAGGCAAAACGCTGAACCTCTCAGCTAATAAACATGGCGCACGTCTGACCAATCTCATCCTCGAACCCAACGAATCCAAGCTCTACCGCACACCACGACAACAGGTCGCAAACGCTCCGGAAGATTGGCTCACGCTTCAACGCAACTGGTGGAAGGATATGACCGGGGACACGGGCAAAGCCTATGACATGCCGACCTATCCCAACACGCTTCACCTCTCTGAAGGTTGGACGCCTCTGACCAACGATCCAGTTTGGCCAAGCCGTCTGGACATTGCACCCAACGAAGCATCGCAAGCTAAACAGACCCAGCAAACCTTCACACGATCCTTCACCGCCCCCAACACCTGGACTGATGGCAAAGTCCTGCTGTGGATGCATAGCTGGATCGGCAAGACCTTCATCAGCCAGGCCCGTGTGACGTTGGATGATACTGTCCTGATCGAAAAACATTTCAACGGTCTTGATGGCATTGATCTGACCGACCGTCTCATGCCCGGCAGCACGCATACACTCACTGTTGATCTTGAAAGTGATCAACCACTCATCGGCATGCGTGGTGAAGCCTGGCTTGCTTACCTGCCCAAGCCCATCGCGGAAATGGATCTTGCTGGCGATTGGGAATTCTCATCCGATGCGGTGATTTTCGATCAAACCCGTAAGCTCCCCGGCCGCTGGGGTGGTTATCTGGCTCGCCGTCAGATTGAGGTTCCCCAGACCTACAAATACAAACAAACGTTTCTGCGCATCGGCACAACAGGCCGCGGGGTCGGTGTGATCGTTAACGGCAAATGGCGCCGCGCTCATCACCATGCCATCGGTCATGAGTTTGATATCAACATTTCCAAGCTCATCCATTACGGCCAACCCAATGACATCACACTGGTGCATTATCAAGGGATCGGCCATACCGATGTGCAGCAAATCAAGCTTTATTTTCAGGATTAAAACGTTCAAGGAGTTCTCAACGTGAAGTTATCTCGCATGCATGGTCTGGCCTGTCTGTTGGCAGGATTCATCGTCGCACCTTTGTCCGCGGATGTGGTTCTGCAAGCTGATTTTGATGCAGCTGACAAGTTGGTCACCACGGGCGGCAAAGGTTCAATCGTTGCCTACTCAACCAACAAGGCAACGGTCGCAACCGATCAATCACTGGCAAAAGCATCGGGCGGATACCTGAGCGTGGACGCGCGTCCTGACTCCAAGCCCGGTCATGCCGGCGGCGTGAAAATCAAGCCGCAGTCAGCTCAAAGCAGTTTGGCTGCGATGAGTCAGATCGTCGATGGGAAGGTTGTACTCAATGGTGCGTTCGACTTTTTCTTCCGCGCCAATGCTGAACTGGATAAAGGCATGAGTGTCATGCGTGTGCTGGATCACAAAGGTGCTGCGGATGGTCTGCGTCTGGTTTATCTGTCTCATGATGGTAAACCACGCGTGGAAATACTTGGCCCCAAAGGCAAAGCCGCACCTTTCAAACGAGCCAATGGCCGTGATGCCAGTGTCATCGCGCCGGAGATTGGTCTGATCATGGAAGCCGATACGGTTTACCATATGGCGTTGGGCTTTGAGACCGCAGCCGATGGCATGGTCAGCATGACAATGTATGCCGCTGAAGGCAATGTCGCCCTGGATAAATCAATGGCAATGGCAACCACCAAGTTCACCCTCAATGCTGATTCCGTTAAATCCGGCTTTGGTGAGGGTGAATTTTTCTTTGGCAAGAGTGGTCAGGCAGGCACACCCATCGTGCAGGACTTTGACTGCTTGCGCCTCTACAACCAACTGCCCGATACCTTTGAAGCACTCAAATAATCACTCGATCAAACAGGATTGATCCCCATGAAATATGCCTCAATCACCGTCCTGCTGACGTTACTGCTCAGCGTGAACCTGACCTTCGCCCAAACCACTTGGCAGGCCTCTAACAGCCGTCAGGTCCCCGGCCAGCTTGAACTGCGTGGCTTTGGGAAAGTCAACGCAAACATCAGCCGTCTGCATGCTGATGGGCAAAGCGATGTCAGTCAGGCAATCTTTGAAGCACAAAGTCCGGCCAAAGCCAAAACGCTATTGGGCAAGCTGCTCGCGGACCTGACGTTATCCCCCAGCGTCATCACGCAACAGCAGTCAGTCAACGGTCAGCAGGTGTTGACCGTCAAAGCCGGTGACGCGTTGACCTATGTTGCCGCCGTCTCTGGCCGCTCGGCTGGCGTCTGGGCAAGCGCATCATTAAAGAGCATTGAGGCATTACTCAAATCACAATCCGAACCGTGGACATTGATCACGCAAATGCCTGAATACCCGACGTATCTGGATCGCTTTGATCGTTACGGTTGGGGGATGTATGGCTTGGGATCATTGACCAATCATCACAATTGGCAGGGCGTTGCCAAGGACGGCCCGGGGTTTAAGGACCCGATTGAAGATTTGGAATTCCTGGCCAAGTACAAGATTCGTTTTGAGCCATGGCTTGACCCGGCATCATTGGATAACAGTGATGGCATCGTCAAGAACAATGAGGTTTCATGGATGCTTTCTGAAGCAACCAAGCGCGACTTGCCGGTGGGCATGCGTGTGTATGGTGCGATTGGTGGGGGCGGTGCGAATTGGACGGATCGTCGCTTCCCTGAGTTTGCGGATCAGCCTGCGGAGTTTTTATCCAGTGGCTGGCATGGCCCGTTGATTTACTGGAAGGGTCGCAAGCACATGTCCTGGCATGCCGACGATGTGCATGGCTATGGCACGTATCAAACCCAGCAGTTGATCAAGCCGTATGCCGACCACCCGGGCGTGATGAGTTTCATGTCACCTTACGGCGAACTGCGTCATGATCACTGGTATGACTATCACAGTGATTACTCCCAATGGGCTCAGCAGTCCTGGCAAGGCTATCTCAAAGCCAAGGGCTATTCGCTGGAAAAAGTCACGCGGATGTACCGCCAGGACAATTTGCCGTTTAGCGAATGGGATCAAGTTCCCGTGCCCGAATATGCAACGTTTTCAGGGCTCAACGGCCGTGTGATGTCGCTGGCTGGCGACTGGTTTGCACGTGGTGAAGACAAACTTGATGACGGTCTGACCGCCAAGTGGTGGCAGTCAGATATTGATGCCAACTGGCGTTCCATGCGGATGCCCGGTGGTGATTCGATCTTCGAAATCTTCAAGCAGAAGAACAAAGGTTCTGCATGGTTTCGCCGAAGCTTTGATTGGTCGCCCCAAGCGGTTAGTGGTGATCAGAAACTGTATCTGTACTGGTTCCCGATTTCACATGAAATGTATCACAGCGGTGAAAAGGCCCGCTATCACAGCATCTATCTCAACGGTGAGCTGGCAGGACAGGTCGGTGTCTGGGGCGCGATCGAAGTCTCCAAACATCTCAAGCCCGGCAACAACACCATCGCGCTTCACGACATCGGTGGCATCTGGAAT
>JBICHS010000502.1:0-3520 GCA_043101135.1 Phycisphaeraceae bacterium JB051 | reverse complement strand
GAGTTGGTTGACTTTCATTGCTGCTGCTTTTTGTATGTTGACTTGATAATGATCAGGCAAAAGAACTTGGTCAAGCATGCCGACGATGAAAATGTTCAGCAGGTATCCAAGCAAAACACATGACGCACAGTAGGTCACTGTGTAGCCAAGTGGATGTTGCTGACGTTTGAAAGTGTGTCGGCCGATCCCGAGTTTGTCGAGTCGAATGACACGGACAAACTGGAAATGAAAAAACAGATAGCAGATACCCAAAGCAAGTATGAATAGCATGACAGAATTTTACGGGGAATGTCGAACGATCACACGCGGTCTTTGGGGTGGTACTTGCGTTTGACCTTGAAGGCGCGGTTGCCTTTGTGTTGGCCGATGTGGCCGATGTATTTTCGTTTGCCTTCGATGCACAGTGTCAGTGGACCCGATGCCGGCTTTTCGGTGACGATCAGGTCGCCGGGTTGGAGGTTCATCAAATCGGAGAGTTTGATGGTGGTCTCAGCAAGTAAAGTCGAAGCGGTGAGTCTGGCGACATCCAACTGCTTGGAGAGCTGATGACGCAGATGAACGTCCTGGCGGTTGCGTTTGTACTGTGCCCAGGTCTGGTTGCTCAGTTTCTCCATCACCGGTTCGATGACGTTGTAGGGGATGCACAAACTGGCGGTCCCCGCACGGCCACCCATCTTGATTTCAAAGCCGACCACGACCACGACTTCGTTGGGTGGAACAATTTGGACCAGTTGCGGGTTAGACTCAATGTCCTCGTGGGACACGGAAAGCTTGGTAATCGATTCCCAGGCTTCTTCTAACGCAATCATGCCCTTATTGGTTACTTTTTGTACCAAACGTTGTTCAATCGCAGTCAATGGACGTTGCGGGATGAAAAGATCAGCATTTGAGCCCCCCAGAAGTCGGTCAATGATCGGATACACGATCAGTGGAGAGAGCTCCAGGCAGATATTGCCATCCAAGGGCTCGACGGCAAGCAGGTTGAAACAGGTCGGGTTGGGCAGGCTGTGTGTGAATTCGCTGAAGGTCATTTGCTCGATGTTGGCAACTTTGACCTCCACGATCGTCCGCATGAAACCCGAAAGTCCCGCACCAAATGCTCGGGCAAATCCTTCATGGAGCGTTTCCAGAGCTCGCATCTGGTCTTTACTCACACGTTCAGGGCGTTTGAAGTCATACGGGCGAATCTCGGCGTTGTACAGGTACCGGCCTTTTTTGACCGACGTGTACACATACTCCGGGCCGTCACTTTCACCCGTATTGACATCACCACCGTCTACGGCGGCTAACAGGGCATCAACTTCAGATTGGTCAAGAATTTCGGCCATGTGGCAACTACCTGTCCAAACGGGTGTAAGACTTTGATACAGTTATCGGCACATCAAGCCTATTGGCTCCAAATTACGGGATCGAACATGTTCAAACAAGTTGGGGAATTTAAACCTATGGCTTTCACCACAGTGTCACAGAGCTACGCAGTTCAAGGCAGAGCTAGAAATCACCTTTCTTTTTATCTCTGTGCCTCTGTCACTTTGTGGTTAATCCTCTCAAGCTTGATTTTGCCTAAAGCCAATGCACAAAACCTCTTTGCGCAACCTCAACCTGTCCAAATCTCTGCGGTGAGTATGGCTAAAGAGACTGCGTCGGGCAGTAAATTCGTCGTTGCCATGACCATGGACATCCAAAAGCCCTGGCATGTCAACGGGGCTGCGGACATGATCCCCAGTGAACTGAGCTATCTGATCCCCACGCAGGTGAAGTTGGCGGCTTCGACAGATTGGCTCACCGCCGGTCAGTTGCAGCGCCCGGAGGCTCATGTTCTGCCGGTGACGTATACGGGCAGTCCCATTGATTTGCCGGTGTATGAGGGCAAATCGGTGTTCTACCTGCCGGTGATGGTGAATGAGAATGTTGCTGCAGGGCAGTACAACATTGACATCTCTGTGCGGTATCAGACGTGTGATGACAAGAGCTGTCTGGCTCCTAAGACGGAGGTGATTTCCGTGCCGATGACGGTGGGGCAGTCGCAGGTTTTTGCGGATGCTCAGACGTTGGCGATGTTCAATTCATTTGACACCAACCTGCTTGAAAACTTCACGGCATCCGATACTGATTCAGCGATGGCTACAGGTGATGGCAAAGTGGTATTTGACGCCTTTGGCTTGAGTTTTTCACTTGATGGCAGTGGTCTGGGGGGCATGCTTGGTTTGCTGTTTGTTGCGATGATCGGTGGGGCGTTACTGAATCTCACGCCGTGTGTTTTGCCTGTGATCCCACTGAAAATCATGCTGCTTCACAAGTCCGCCCAGACACGTGGCAAGGGTTTATTACTCGGCGTATTCATGTCACTGGGTGTGCTTGGTTTCTGGTTAGCCTTGGGGATTGCGATTGCCGGTTTGTCCGGTTTTTCCGAGGTCAATCAGCTATTCCAATACCCGATGTTCACGGTGGGTATGGGCGTGGTGATCTGCGCATTGGCGATTGGGATGTGCGGGCTATTTGATATCAAGCTGCCCACCAAGGTCTATAACGTCACCCCCAAGCATGACACTTTCACCGGCTCGGTACTCTTTGGCATCATGACCGCGGTGCTCAGTACGCCCTGCACCGGACCCTTCATGGGAGCGGCTGCGGCATGGTCGGCAGCGCAACCCCCGTTGGTCACCGTCGCGGTGTTTGCTGCCATCGGGACCGGCATGGCGATTCCCTACCTGATTCTCAGTGCATTCCCGGCTTTGGCAAAGAAAATGCCCTCCGCAGGACCGGTGAGTCTGTTGGTCAAGCAGTTCCTCGGACTTTGCCTGCTTGCTGCAGGTGCATATTTTCTGGGGGTTGGGCTCAACGGTTTGCTCACCACGCCGCCCGACGAACCGGGGCTCTGGCATTGGTGGCTGGTCTGTGGCATTCTCACGGCTGCCGGTTTCTGGCTGGCGATCCGCAGCATTAAACTCGGGGGCGCCAAGCGTCCTGCTGCCATCACATGGGCGATCATTGGTTTACTCATGGCTGGGGGCAGTATTGCCATGGGCCGTTCGCTGACGGATAAAGGCCCGATTGATTGGGAAATGTACACCCCCGCTAAACTTGCTGAGGCGCAAACCGATGGCAAAGCGGTGATGGTGGACTTCACCGCCCAGTGGTGTCTGAACTGTCAGGTCCTTGAGCATCAGGTTTTGCACGATGAGAAAATCGTCGCATTGCTGAGTACCGGCAAGGTCATCCCCATGAAAGTCGATCTGACCAGTGCCAACCCTGATGGTTCTGCCTTACTGGAACAAGCAGGGCGGGTCACCATCCCCTTGCTGGTGATTTATGATGCCAGGGGCAAAGAGGTTTTCAAGTCCGACAGCTACACCATCGGGCAGGTCTCCAAAGTGCTTCAATCATTGCAATGAATGGGGAAGGGACTAGTGACCAGGGACTTGGGACTAGGCAAAAGACAGAAAGTCATCGCCACAACCAATAGGTTACAGATCAACAACCCCTGGTCCCTGGTGTTCCATTGCATCTGTTTTGAAGG
>JBICHS010000501.1:0-4711 GCA_043101135.1 Phycisphaeraceae bacterium JB051 | reverse complement strand
GATTGCAGGTGATGGCAGCGATGCCGGTGGCCAGGTCCAATTTCCCGCTGATGAGTTTGCAGTCATCTGAAAGTTGAATGTCCACACGACCGACGGGGATGACGCTGGGACGGTGCGGTTGACCAGGTTGGTTCTGGGTGTCGGTGACAAACAGGGCGTGGAGGGACGCTTCGTCGTTGGCTTCAAGATGCTTGCGGATGTCAGCAAAATTCTGGCTGGCAGTCCAGCACATCCCGCCACGATGATCCCACAGATCCGCACGGCCGATGGTGATTTTCAGCAGGTTGTCCTGCCCCCAGATCATCAGGCCGGTGGTCGCGTTGCCAAGCAGAAGGCCGGTGTGCGTGCGAGGAAGCGGGAATTCCCAGTGAACGGTGGAAAGTTGCATAGGCGTTGTCCTGAAGGGAAGCTGGTTTCGTGCAAGTTTGCGTGACTGAAGCATCCTAGCAGAGACCGACAGGGTGACTATCCATGAAAGACGTCAGGATGTTCAAAATTCCGTGATCAAAGATTGACTTTTACAAACGGATTAATATTGTATACAAAATAAACCATTGTTTTGGGAAGCAGGTTCGCACGATGATCGAGAAATTCATTGTCAGTCGGGATGACAGCATTTACCAGGCTTGGCCGGATGTGGCGTTGCTTGAATCAGGCAAGATGGTCTGCGTGTTCAGCACATGTACCCATCACTTCAATCGCGCGTTTACGCAGATCGTCTGCGTGGAGTCGGATGATCGTGGCAGAACGTGGTCTGAAAAACGCAAGATCAGCGAGCCTCTCATCAAGCGTGATGTCAGTGAGCCGAATTGGAATTGCCCACGCATCACCGCGCTAAAAGACGGACGGTTGGCGGTGGTCTGTGATCGTGTTGCAGGCGGTCATGAAGGTGCGGATGGTGAGCAGAGTAACTGGCTATGGTTCAGTGATGACGAAGGGCAGACGTGGAGCGAACCTGTTGCGACACCGGTCCAAGGCATCGTGCCCGACCAGTTGCTGGAGCTCAAACTCAAGCCCCAGGCAGGCCGGTGGATGCTCGCTGCACACAAGGCAGAACTGCAGGACGATGGCAGCCGACTCTGGAAAGAGCGTGCCTGGTATAGTGACGATCAAGGCCAATCATGGGAAGGGCCGTTTGTGGTCGCAGCTGAAAAAGATCTGATGCTCTGTGAAGGCAGCATCGTCGAAATGAACACCGGCGAGTTGGTCTGCCTGATGCGTGAGAACTCAGCACGCGGGTTGGATGTCTACCGTACGATCAGTCGCGATGGTGGCAAGACATGGGGCGATCTTGCAACGCTGCCACTGTCAGGTTGTCATCGACCCGTTGCAGGCGTTCTCAAGAGTGGGCATGTTCTTGTAACCTATCGTTACCTGCAAGGCGGGCAAGGCATGATCGGGTGGGGGGCTCAGAACATGTTTGCTGCCATCATGGACCGCGCATCCTGCCTTGCGCCCGATCGTCAGCAGGCCAAGTGTCGGATCATGCCGTTGGACTTTGATCGTAGTGAACATGCCGACCTGGGCTACACCGGCCACGTCCAATTCCCCGATGGCGAAATCTACGTCGTCAACTACATCAACGATGACGCCCCCAAGGGCCACATCCGCGGCTACAGCTTCCGGGAGTCGGATGTGATTCTGCCGGGGTGAGGTTGATCCAGCTTATTTCTGTCAGACCTTTTCGTTTTTTCACGCCGGTAAAGGGTCGTTTTCTCATTGCCTATGATCGGTCAGTGGGGGTGCACTGTGGACATGTCAAAAGACAATAAGGGCTGTATTAGCTCGATTTTATCATGTGCTGACGTCATCTTTACATGATTTTGATCTAGATTAAATATGATGACAATAATGTCACTTCATGTAAGAAATGAAAATTAAGTAGTTTACACTAAAATTGGTTTGGAATGCCTAACCGGCTTGCATCTCTAAATGCTTCTTGTTATATTCTTTCGTGTTGAAAAGATTTCATCACTAAACGAAAAAGGAGAGCGTTGTGACTTTGGCTCCAACGCCCCCCGACATCTCAATTGACAGCCCGTCGTTCTCCGGGGAAACTTCTCGGATGACGGATGATTTCTTTGCCAAGTATGGTTTTCGGATTTTGCGTGCGATGCGCAAGATGATCCGAGCTGTCGACATTCACTCACGCAAGCTCAACACTGAATTCAAGATCACGGCACCGCAGATGATCTGCCTGTATTCACTGATGCAGGATGGGCCGATGACCTTGTCAGCTTTAGCCGAGTCGGTGAGTTTAAGTGCATCGACGACCAACGGGATTGTCGACCGCCTTGAGAAGAAGGAATTTCTTGTCCGTCAACGCGATCATGTGGACCGCCGCAAGGTTTACCTGCATATCACTGACACGGGCAGAGAACTCACGACCCAGGCGCCAGCACTGCTTCAGGATCAGTTGTCTGACGCCTTGCAGCACCTGCCGGAGTTAGAGCAGGCTGCCATTGCCTTATCACTGGAACGGGTGGTTGAGTTGATGGGTGCACGTCACCTTGATGCTTCCCCGAACCTGGTCCCCACTGATTCGATTGAACCCCAAAAGGAGGCCTAGCTTTTCAGACAACGGGTACATGTTCATCAAGACAGGATCTTGATTGACAGATGACTGATTAGCGACGCACTTTTATCTCAAAACCCCTTAATTCGATTTGATACACGTTGTATTGCAACGCCCAAACGTTGCAGGCTGTCAGCACCAGTTCATTTTTGAGCTGCATGTGATTGACGGTTTTTCCATCGAAATTTTTTCTGACCCCGTGTTGCCAACCTTTGAAAGAGAGGAACCGGCTATGCCAGACATTGAATCCAACTTTTTGAACACCACCACTGTTGCGGACGTGCTTGATGATGTGGAGGATAACGACCTGCTTCAGTCACTCGCTGATGTGACCGTGCCTCGTGCACTCAAGGATGAATGTCCGCCGGAAGATTTGGCTCATCGTCAATTCGAAGATGCCGAGTTTTGGCGTCGCTTTACACCTTACGCCGACGTGTCGCGCGAAGAGTTTCTGGACTATCGTTTCCAGAATAAGAAGAGCGTTCAGAATGTGGATCAATTGGCAGACCTTCTAGAAGGTGTTGCTGATCCCAAGTTCATTCAGGACGTGAAGACCGGTCTGGATCAGGCGCCGATGAACATGCGTATTTCGCCATACCTGCTGTCTCTGATTGACTGGGACGAGCCGTATCGCGATCCGATTCGCATCCAGTTTATCCCGGTGGCTTCCAGTCGCATGCCCGATCATCCCAAGCTTGAGCTCGACTCGTTGCATGAACAAGATGATTCACCGACGCCTGGTTTGGTGCATCGTTACCCGGACAAGGCTTTGTTCCTTCCGCTCGATGTTTGCCCGGTCTACTGTCGTTTCTGCACGCGTTCTTACGCCATCGGTGGCGACACCGACATGGTCGACAAGGTCAGTTATTCCCCCAAGAGTGATCGCTGGCGCAGTGCCTTTGCCTACATCGCATCACGTCCGGAACTTGAAGACATCGTCATCAGTGGCGGTGACATGTTCATGATGCCTGCCAACAAGCTCGAAGAGTTGGGCATGACCCTGCTTGCCATCCCGCACATCCGCCGCATCCGTTTTGCCTCCAAGGGCCCAGCCGTGATGCCGATGAAGATTCTTTCGGATCAGAAGTGGTTTGATGCACTTTGTCGTGTGGTGGACAAGGGCCGTGAGATGGCCAAGGAAGTCTGCCTGCATACGCACTTCAACTCCACCAACGAGATCACCGACATCAGCCGCAAGGCCATGGACAAGCTCTTTAGACGCGGTGTCCAGGTGCGTAACCAGGCGGTGCTCATGCGTCGTGTCAATGACTCGTCCACCGAGATGACCAACCTCATCAAGCAGCTCTCTTACATGAACGTCCAGCCGTACTATGTCTATCAGCATGACATGGTCCAGGGCGTTGAAGACCTGCGAACCACCTTGCGTCATACCATCGAACTTGAACGCCACGTGCGTGGTTCGACCGCTGGCTTTAACACCCCGACATTCGTCAATGACGTGCCCGGCGGTGGTGGTAAGCGTGACGTACACAGCTTCGATCACTATGACCCGATCACCGGCATCAGTGTCTATCGCAGCCCCGCAGTCAGTGACAAGGTGTATCTGTACTTCGATCCCCTGCACATGCTTCCCGAAGAAGGTCAGGATCGTTGGAGCCGCGAATATGAGCATGAAGCCATGATTCGTGAAGCACTTTGTGCAGCCGATGCACTTAAGCTTGAACGAGCCGTTGGGTAAGAAATGCAATGAACCTCAAGCCAAAAAAACATTTATTTACCACAGAGGACACAGAGAACACAGAGTGAGACAGGCAGTTCATGTTTGATTGTCTTCTCTGAGTCCTCTGTGAACTCTGTGGTTAAAAATGTCTTGGTGTCTTTGTCTTGAAGCGAAACAATGTCCCGCCCGACAGTGAAATTTCAGATGGATTTATTCAGACCAAACTCCTACCTACTGTGGCTGGTGTGCTGCGGGGGTTTGCTCGTTGCGATGGTCAAACCTGCGCACGCACAGCCGCAAGAAGACACACGCCCGTTACGTGTCGCGTTGACCGGCAAGTTCCCCCCGTTTAACTACTACAACCAGCAGGGGGAGTTGGCTGGCTTTGATGTCGATGTCGCCAATGCGATCGGTAAACGCATCGGCAGGGACATCGAATTTGTCGCAACCGAATG
>JBICHS010000500.1:0-3149 GCA_043101135.1 Phycisphaeraceae bacterium JB051 | reverse complement strand
CATTGCCCAGTGGTATGCCATCGGCCCGCGTGAATCACAGACTTATGTGTTTGAGAATCTACAGCCGGCTGTGCAGCGCAACCTGCCGATCCAATTACGCTTCAAGCCCAAGATGTCCAAGGCACCGGATGACGAAATGGTGCGCATGGGTTTGTGGATCAATGACCGCCCGTATCCGATCTACCAGGGGATGCATATTCCTACGGAAGTGGCCAACGATAATTTCCATGTGATGAGTATTGATCCGTCTTATGTGGATAATCAAGGCAGGATCACCTTGCGGATTCAGAACGTGAACCTGATGGCGCCCGAAGCCACGTTCCCTGCAACGATCAGCTTCAGCCCCGGCAGCGGTCTTGAAATGCTCTACAACATCGGCAGCTTCGGCCCCAACCTTGCTCGGTCTCTTGCAATGATCTGGGTGCGTCTTGGCTTTCTGGCCATGCTTGGTGTGATGGCCGGGACCTTCCTTGGTTTCCCGGTGGCCTGCCTGCTGAGTTTCATGATTTACTTTGCAGCCATTGCCAGCAATTACCTGAAGGAATCGCTGCGATTTTACGCCGGTTACAGTGATATGAATGTGAACCTCTGGGAGAAGATTGTTCTGATCTGGGGTGCGTTTATCACCAACCTTGGTGATGGCAAATATTGGGAGGCGATCAAGATCGTCATCCGCCTGGTGGGTGAAATGTTCATCGCCATTGTCCCGGAATTCAGCACGTACAATCCAACGCCCTTATTCTCCGATGGTCGCGTTGTTTCGATGGGCATGCTCGGTGAGTCTGCCATTTGGGTTGGCCTGGTTTCCTCGGGATTCTGTCTGCTGATGGCATGGTTGATTTTCCAACGCCGTGAGCTTGCGAAGGTGACAGTGTAAAGTTTGAACGACGATGATTGCTGCCGTGCCACGGCATTGCAGATGACTTGGATACATGCATGACACGTACACGAATGACACAAATTCTGGCAGTGGTTTTCAGCATCGTCTGTCTGGTCGGTGCTGGGATTCTCGTGCCCAGGATCAATAACCAGCGTGCCGATCTACAGGTCGAAACCGGCTTGGAGTTGGGTGAAGGTTTGCCGCCCCAGATCGTGTTGGCAACCACCGCGTTGGGGACGTTTCGTGGTCTATTCGTCGACATCCTCTGGCATCGTGCCAACAAGCTCAAGGAAGAAGGCAAGTTCCAGGAAGCTTCAACGCTCAGTCAATGGATCACCACGCTCCAGCCGCGCTTCCCGCAGGTCTGGGCGTTTCATGCCTGGAACATGGCCTACAACATCTCTGTTGCAACGCACACCTCTGAAGAACGTTGGGACTGGGTGAATAAAGGCATTCGCCTGCTGCGTGAACAGGGCATCCCCTACAACCCCCGCGCGGTGCGTCTGTATCGTGAATTAAGCTGGATCTTCTTCCACAAGATCGGGCAATACTCCGACGATGCACACTGGTTTTACAAACGTGAATTGGCGTTTGAGATGCAGCAGGTTCTGGGTGATCTGGATCGCGGTGGCACAACCGAAGTGGTCGTCGGCCGATTCAAGCAAATCGTGGACGCGCCCGATTCAGTCAATCAACTGCTTCAAGACTACCCCGGAGTCAAGCCCATTCTCGATGCGGTTTCAGAGTTGGGCTATGAACCCAATGAACGTTTGCTTCGTCAGTACGGGACATTCAGAATGTTTGTCACCTCTTTCGATGCAATGATCATTCAGGGCAATCAACCACAACTGCCTCAAGGCATTGATCCGCGTCTTGCTCAACTGTTCTCTCAAATCCGACGCGATGCCCAGGCTCAGGCTCAGATGAATCATCTGGTTGCGTTCCTGCGCAAGCAGGTGTTGGATAAACGTTACAACATGCAGCCCCAGAAAATGCTTGAGATGATGGAATCTTTTGGCCCGATTGATTGGCGTCATCCTGCGGCTCATGGCATGTATTGGGCGAAACTTGGTACCGAGCAGGCTGCTGCGCTTCGTCGCAATGATGATGTCGACATCGTCAACACCTACCGCCAGAATGTGCACTCCATGCAGTTGCTCACGCGATCAGGCCGTCTGTCGTTTGATCCATTTACACGTCGCCTGCAGATGCTCCCGGATGTGCGTTTCATCCCTGCGTATGAAAAAGCCGTCGATGAAGCAGATCAAGCTTACTTTGAAAAATACGGCAAGCATTCTGACAGCTACAAAGCCGGTCATGAAAACTTCCTGCTTGCTGCGGTGGTTTACAATTATCTCTATGGTGATCTTGATAAAGCTGCGCAGTATTTCAAGAAGGTGCGTGAACTCTATGGCAATGAGCCACACAACCAACGAAGCCAACGCTATACCAGCACCATGCAGGACCTTGTGATTTTTGAACTCCAGGGTAATGCGACCATGATGGATCGCTCCACGCAATTCATTGATGCCATGATCCGCCAGGGATTGGAACAAGGATTGGCTTTGGGGAACATGGTCATGTTCAATCGCTGTCTGACATTGGCTCAACAGATGCACACCAAGTTCAACAGCCGTGGCATCACCACCAACATCTCCCCGCAGGATCGTATGAAGATTCTGGATTGGCCTCAGACACTGTTTAATTCCTATGTTTCATACATGAAGCAGGAGTCGGTTGATCCCTTGATCCGTGCACGCATCTGGATGAACACACCTTTGCAACTCAAGCAGAAGACTTACGATCAGCTCTTGCCGGTGATGACCGAACAGCTGCAGCGTTATGGTCTGGATGTGAACCGTGCGTTTGCTGCTCCAGATGGTATGGAAAATATTCGAGCCCAGGACGCAGAGCAGAATCAGCAGAAGAAGACCGAAACCAAAGTCGAAAGGCAGTAAGTTCACAGCAGGTTTTCAGAGATTGTTGTTTGACGCATTGCAATGCTGTTTTGCAACATCGACGCTCGAACACATCATTCGAATAACACATCAACACAACGAGCACCGACAGCGATTCGGTGCTCGTTTTACGTTGCGCATGATATCAATCCCAGTAAAAACGCATGCGTTTTATTGAGCTATTTGAGCACCGGATGTCAATCCGGCCAGGATGACCAAGCGATATATAGCCGAGTCATCTTGACTCGGTTGCCTTGAAGTGAGGCGTAACAAAATCAAACGTGTCTCATTTGAACACGATGGCATAGATT
>JBICHS010000499.1:0-2819 GCA_043101135.1 Phycisphaeraceae bacterium JB051 | reverse complement strand
AGACGGTGATGGTCATCGGGATCGGATCACAAAGCATCGCCGTTTGGGGCGCTGTCTTGGTGAGTTTGATGGCCGGGTTGACGACGTTGATTGCCAGGCAGGCAGCCATGTCATAGGTGACGGTCGCACAGTTTTCGATGCTTCCCACAGCTGCCGCCTTACCGGTGATGGTCACGGTCTGGCTGGCGCCCGGGGCCAGTGCACCGAGGTTCCACTCGAGCATGCCACTGGCTGCGGATGCTGCCGGGGTTGCTGATGTGAAGCTGAACCCTTCAGCGAGTTTTTCGGTGAGCACGACATTGCTCACAGAGTTCTTGCTGATGTTGGTGACGGTGAGTGTGTAGCTGAAGTCCTTGTTGAGGACGACGGTGCTCGGTGCCGTTTTATCGAGTTTGATGACACTGGTTGAGCTGACACCGGTCGGGAAGTACATGGTCAGGCCGGTGGTTTCCTGAGCGTGTGACAGTTGTGAAAGTGCACACATCAACATGGTGCACAAGGCAATTTTAAACCCCTTCATAGATATTCCTTTCATCTCATTGAGGTGTTTTTCGAGTCGTTTGCCCGACAAGTGTTCAATGCTTATCGGTATAGGTGGGAAACCCTATTGTGACCGATCGACAGGGAATTATCAAGTGATGAGTTGCTGTGCTAATCGAGACTAAATAGTCGTATTTGCAGATAGTTACGAAAAAGTAAGAAGCCGATTAGTATGGCTTTGGTGATATGCCAGAACAGTTGTTTAGTGTTTTTGGGCGATCAGATAGACGACCCAATCCTTGGTGTCGGGCAGCTGGTCCAGGGGTTCGAATTGGCCACTGCCCTGGCCGTCGGGCATAATCTGTTCGCCCCAGACTTCGCGTTTGCAAAAGCCTGCCTGACGCATCAGGGACAGCAGCTGTGGGACTTCCCAGAGTCGCCAATCGTAGACGAACGCGTCGCGGCGGACCGTGTTGTCAGGCATGGTGAAATGGATGCGGCAGTCGATATCCTGCGTTTGCGGATTGTAGCTGCGTTGCTCCCAGTGATAGGTGATGGTCTGTTCGTCATCCAGCTCGATGGGGCGATTGGTAATGCCGACCTGTTTGGAACCCGGGCCACCGAAAAGATCCATTACAAAAATCCCACCCGGTGTCAGATGCCTTAAACACCGACGGAAATAATCGAGAATCTGGGCTTCGGTTTTGAAGATCAATGTGCTGAAGTTCAGTGAGGCAATGATGTGGGCATGTGACACAGCAGGGGGCGACACCCGCCGGACATCCTCGCAGATCAACTGCACGTTGCGGCCGACCTGATCGGGCTGACTGTCAATCTGCTCACGGGCAAAGTCCAGCGTCTTCGCATCGGTGTCGATGGCAAGGGCGTGGCGGTCCGGGTCGGTCATCACCCAGGCCAGACTCACCGCAGCACTGCCACAGAAGTCTTCGCGGAGAATGCTCGCCTGCTCAAAGTCGTTGAGTTCCTCGTAGGCACGTGAGAGAAAAAACGCTTCGGACAACGGATGCTGCACCGCCAACTGGTAAAGAGCCAGATTGTTCATCGCATTCTCATCCATCAGCCTGCTCCACGTTTGAGGCTTTGCGTTGATAGGGGGGTAACGCAAGGAGCATGCCGATGAGTAACAGGCTGCCCAGGACGATCAGTCGTGGCAAGTCGGCAAGTAAATACGGTTGAGCTACAAAGAGACTCAGCCATGCCCCGAGCAGTAAATGTGAACCCAACAGCAAACGGTGATGCAGACGCGAACCGCGGCTGGCAATGTTCATCACGCCCAACCCGCAAAGGCTGCCAATCAGCAATGCATCCATCACGGAGCGTAACGCGCGGGCACGCTCGATAGTCTGATGGTGGTCGTCCACCTCGGCCTGACGTTGCTGGTCGTACTCTTCCCATGCCACCGGCGAAACATCCGTCATCGCCAATGTTCGGCGTGTTTTTTCAATCGCATCAAGTTTGAGCTGGGCGGCAACCGGGTTGGGCAACCAATCGGCGAAACGGCCCGAAGCGACCCGTCCCAAAACCATCGGTCCAAGCAGTAGCCCCAAGCACAGACCTGCTAGCAACAGATACACGCCGCCTGGTTGTGGGGCGGGTGAAGGTCGATTCTCTGTTGCGGTGTGATTCATGATGGTCCCGTGAAAATGAAATCGACCCGGAACTTGAAGAACCGGGTCGATCTATTGTGTCTTTGGATGATTGTTCGTCAACCAGTTGGCTGCTTTGTCCATTCACAAAATAGGGCAAGTGGATAAGAAGGCAGATGAATGATCAATCAGATAACCTTGCCAGCTCAACGGTTTGACGATGTCATGACTAAGCAACGCATCTTGCTGCCATACATGACCGCTTAGCCAAACATCATCGGCGGGACCGGCTCGTCAGACCATTCGCCTTCAGCAGAAAGTTTCTCACGAGCTGCCTGAACCACAGCGGTCACCAGCTTGGTCTGGGCTTCAATGCTGTGTTCCCATTCCATCTGACTCGTTGCGTTTTCGTAAACCATGTGCTCAATGATCACGCGCTTGACCGAGTGGATCAAAACCTGCACATCACTGTCACGCTTGTCGTGAAGCAAATGCAGCAGCCGTGGCAACATGTCCTTGGCAATCCGATCATTCATGTCATCGAGCATCGGATTGGAAAGACCATTCTTACGATGGCGTCGACAGGCCTGCTCCCAACAATCACGCAGTAATTGCAACGCAGAAGACTCGATTTCGGGACTGTGAATCATGATAAAACCTCCGTCCTGAGATAGAACGTTCAACGGGAGGCGCCCCCCGGCGTCCACCGTTTGCTTTGAAAAAACAAACACT
>JBICHS010000498.1:0-2988 GCA_043101135.1 Phycisphaeraceae bacterium JB051 | reverse complement strand
ATTCAGGAACTCAAAGGCAAGCACACCATTCTGCTGAGTTCGCACATTTTGCCTGAAGTCGAAAAGACGGCCGATCGCGTGATCATCATCGCAGGTGGTCAGATCAAAGCCGATGGCAGCCCGTCAGACTTACGACAACGCGTCGGGCTGGGCGCCAGTGTGCTGGTTCAGGTCAAAGCATCTGCCGAGTCGGTTCAGAAAGCCTTCTTGGCGATTGATGGTGTTCAGACGGTGGATGTCGAGCAGCAGGGCGATTGGGCCAAAGCCGTCGTCAAGCCCAAGCCCGGCACGGAACTGCGTGAACAGTTGGGGCAGACCCTTCTTTCCAATGGTTGGGCGATCCGCGAAATGCGCAACGAAACCGCCAGCCTCGAACAGTTCTTCATCCAGATCACCGCAGATCAAAGCCAGGTGGCTGAAGATTCCGTGGCATAGCTTTTTTGGATATTCTTACCCGTCAGATTCGTCTCCGACTCATCTGGCGGCTTGGTTTGAACCTACTCCCTAATCACTAATCACTACTCCCTGATTTGAGGATCGATGATGAATCACGTCATCACCATAGCCAAACGCGAAATAACATCACTGTTCTATTCGCCCATTGCCTACGTGGTCTTAGCGCTGTTTGCGTTGGGATCGTCACTGATTTTCTTCAATGCCTTTGCCCCGAGTATGCCAGCATCGATGCAGGCCACCTTCCAGGGGCTCGTCTGGTTGATGATCCTGCTTTTGCCCGGCATCAGCATGCGATTGATCAGCGATGAGTTTGATTCAGGCACCATTGAGTTGTTGATGACTTCGCCCCTGACCGACACGCAGTTGGTCCTGGGCAAGTGGCTGGGGGCGATGGGCTTTTTCCTGACCCTGCTTGTCCCGACGCTGGTGCTCGTGGGCTTGATCGAAGCCTTTGGTGATCCGGATTACGGCCCGCTTCTCACCGGGTATATCGGCCTGCTATTGGTCGGTGGTTTTTATCTTGCCATCGGCACGTTTGCTTCTGCCATCAGTCGCAACCAGATCATCAGCTACATGTTGACCGTCTTTACCATCTGCCTGTTCACCTTTGTGATCTTCCTGCTTTCACGAGCGAGCTTCATCCCGCTTCAGCTCCAGCAGGCCATGCAGTTCATGTTCGTCAACGGACACTTTGAAGACTTCGGCAAGGGGATTTTAGATCTCTCCCGCGTGGTCTACTTCGTCTCCTCAACAGCATTCTTCCTTTTCCTGGCAGTCAAACTCGTTGAAAGCAAACGGTGGCGTTAATCATGAGCAATACCGAAACCCAAAATTCAAGACGTTTCAAGTACGGCCTCAATGTCACGGTCTCCGTGGTCATAGTCCTGGCCATTGTGATCATCCTCAACATCATCTCCTATCGACGCTTTGCATCGCAGCGCATCGACATGACCGCAACGCGTTTGTACAGCTTGTCTGCGCAAACCAAAAAACTGCTGGGCAAAATGGAGAAAGATGTCAAGATCGTCACACTCATTTCGCAGAACGCTGAAGAGTTCAACAAAGCCAAAGATCTCATCAGTGAGTATGACAATTACTCCAAGCATATCACGGTTGAGCACATCGACCCTGCACGTGAGTTGACACGTGTCAGTCAGTTCTATGGCACGATCAAGCAACGCTATGCCGATACCGTCAAGCCGTTGGAAGAAGCGATCCAAAAGGGGCGTGAAGGCATCGAACGTTTGGCCTCAGATATTGCACAGCAGAAGAAACTGCTCTCGGATTTGATGGCCAATCAAGCTTTTGCAGATGGTGACGAAAAGGAACTGCTCAGCCAGGTGGTTCGCGCTTTTGCACGTTCCGATGAGCAGTTCAAGCAGACCAATGAGCTGATCGAAAAGACGCTGGACAGTCCGATGCCCGATTATGCCGGATCACTCCAGGAGATCAAGCGGATTCTCAATCATTACAACGACAGTGTCTACGGTGCTGCGGGGACGTATCTCAAACAGTTCGCTGCCAGCAGTCGTCAGCCCAATGCGATCAAGGAAAAGCTGCTTGAACTTTCCGAGAGTTTCAAGGCATCACGCCAACCCCTTGATGCCGTTCTGTGTCAGATTAACAGTGTCAAAGCCGGCGAAGAATACACCAAGGTGATGCAGCAGATTGCCAAGCCTGAATTGGTGGTGCTCATCGGTGAGGATCAGATTCGCGTTGTTGAATTGGTGGATATGTTCCGCATGTCGCAAGATCAGCAGCAGCAAATGGCGCAAGGTCAGCAGCCAGAACTTCAGTTTCTTGGTGAAGAAAAAATCACCGGCAATCTCCTTGCAATGAGCATGGAGACCCAGCCGTTGGTGGTGTTCATCGAAGGTTCACCACGCATGCCGGTCCTCGGCCCGCAGGGGCAGTACAAGGCGATCGCTGATCGACTGACGAACCTGAACTTTGAGGTCAAGTCATGGTCCACCCAGGGTCAGCGTAATCCCATGACCGGCCAACCCGGCCCACCTGCTCCGCCCCCGACTCCCAAGGAAGGTCAGAGCGTGGTCTGGGTCGTCACGCCGATTGAGCCGGTCAATCCCATGATGATGCAGATGGGACAAATGGGTGGCGGTAAGCAGATCGTCGATCACGTCAAAGCACGCATGGCTGAAGGTGATGCGGTGATGTTTATCAGTGGCCCGAATCCTGCAGCGTCCATGGGCATGCCTGACCCGACTGCTGAGATACTTGAGCAGTGGGGCGTCACCGTTGAGAGTGGCAGCCTGATCATGAATGAAGTCACGGTTGACAGCCGCCGCACGGTGCCTGACACCACGCTGCGTGTGACGAGTTGGCCTGAAGACTTGGCGGTAACGCAGGCGCTTTCGGGTAATGCTGGTGTGTTTGCTTCGGCATCCCCGATTGTGATTGACAAGAAGGACGGCATCGACACGTACAAGTTGGCGACCGTCAAGGGGCCACGCATGTGGGCGCAAAAAGACCTGCGTGAAGAAAACCCCAAGTTCAACGAAGAGAACGCTGCGG
>JBICHS010000497.1:0-16847 GCA_043101135.1 Phycisphaeraceae bacterium JB051 | reverse complement strand
TTTAGCCACAGATACACACAGATGAACACAGATAAAGACAGATGGCAAGGTCAGTGGAACTCAGAGCGTTCCTGATCCATCTGTCACGTTTGAAACCCGGCCAGGATGACCGGACTATGCCCATATAGCCGAGCCATCCTGGCTCGGTTGCCTTGGAGAGACACCCTTGAAAACAACTCCAATAAACCACTGGGTTCTGAGGCTAAACAAACACAACGCAGTCACAGAGATTGCCTTGAAAATCTGTGTGTATCTGTGTTCATCTGTGGCTAAAAAATGTCTTGGATACCAGAGATAAACGACAAGCCACCCAAGCCATGAAACTCACAGCACCATCGCGACACCCGTCGATTCACGGGCGATGAGTTTGGGGTTCAGGACCTGTGTGGTCACCGGGCTGGCTTCGATGTTCTGGGCGTCCTGTTCGACCATCTGCAAGAGCATGGTCGCAGCCTCTTTACCCATGGCTTCGAGCGGTTGGCTGATGGTCGAAAGCGTGGGCGTGCAGGTGGTGCAGAACTCCGAGTCATCCACGCCAATGAGCTTGCAATCTTCGGGGCACTTCAAGCCCGACTCCGTGAGATAACGCAAGGCACCGGCAATGGCCATGTCGTTATAGCCCACCAGCGCATCAGGCTTCGTGTCGGCGTGTTCGAAAATGTACCGGGCACCAAAGTAGCCTTCACGGAACGAATCACCGGCCCAGGGCTGGCTGCTGGCGTCGGCACGGAAATCGCGGCAGTGAATCCACTGCTCATTCACCATCATCTGGCGATCCGCAAGAATCTGACGAAACGCGTTACGTCGAGCAAGATTGTCCTCGTGCGGCTGACTGCGACATTCCCCCAGAAAGCCAATCCGCGTCGCCTGCTGGGCAATGAGATGATCAATCGCCAACGCCATCGCCCCATCGTTGTCATAGAGGACCGCGGGATACCTATCACCATCAATGGCATGGCCGATACTCACCACGTGTTTGAGGTCTTCGACGATGTCCATGTAGTGTTCGTTGAGTTGATTGCGAAGGATCAGAATCAGCCCGTCAACGCGGTCAGGAGCCAAGCGCAATAAAGCCGATTCAACGCTGTCACTCTCACTGCCCTGAACCAGCAGAATGTCATAACCATGCGCGTGGCAGACCGATTCGATCCCCTGGATCATTCGCATTTGGAAGAGCGCCCCGGCCTTGACGGTGATCCCCGGCGCAAAGGCCAGACCCAGCGTCATCGTCCGCCGTCTTGCCAACGCTCGGGCGGCATGATTGGGGCGATATTTGAGCACTTTGGCGACCTCCAGAACACGCTCGCGCGTAGCCTGGGCAACACCAATATTGCCTTTTGACTTGTTAAGCACAGCGGAGACCACCCCCGGCGAACACCCGGCCTGCTGTGCGACATCTTTCAATGTAACTCTGGGCATAATCCATAGCATAGCGACAAATGAACATGCGCAAAAGTCCATGCTTGGACACTTTGCACAAATATCCAGGCAAGCGTGAAAAATCAGCTTTTTGTATTCAAAATTACCTTGCACCAACGAGTTACAAGCAATTGTTGCCTTGCAGGACACGCTGTATCCAAGCAGCAATACACACGTGTTTTATTGTCAATTCATCCATCAGTAAACGATTGACCACATGACCCATCAACACAAAATCACATGACAATGGCAAGGTGCGTACACCGTCGTACAGCAATAGAAATGTCCGAAAAGTGTAATGACACGATGAGGTACCGCCTGGCTGCGATCAGAAAATTCGATCACAACAAGGCAACGTCATCAGTCTCAGCAAATGAGTTGATCAGATTGATCTTCAGGAGTCAGCAACGACATCCGTCGTGCTCGGGGCATGGACATCGCTGCGGCTGTCCACGGAAGCTGTGGGACGCTGAGCGTTGGGCATGTGCGTCTTGGCACCACGGCGCGGGATCTGGCCGGTCTCGTCCAAAGGCACATCGATGGGAATTTCGTCTTCCTTGCGTGAGCCGGGGTCGATGGTCGCCTGGATGACCTTGTTCTGGGCACTCTTGATCGCGGTCACCGCAATAAAGGCAAAGAGCACGAAGAAGATCGCAAGGACATACCGCCAACGCAGGAACACCATCATGCAGCCGATGGTCGCAAACCCAAGACACAGGGCATACATCGCCAGGACAGTCTGCTTGACCGTCAGGCCGGACTTGCGGAGCTGATGATGCAGGTGAGCTTTGTCAGGGCTGAAAATCGGCTTGCCTGACATCTTGCGACGGGTGATCGCCAAGACGGTATCGGTAAACGGCATGGCGAAGACAACCAATGCTGCCATCACCAAAGCGGGGCCGGGACCCGGTGCATGAGCCAGTAACAGGATCGTCGAAACACTCAGATAACCCAGCAGCAACGAGCCGGCATCCCCCATGAAAATATTCGCGGGGTTGAAGTTGTATGGTAGGAACCCCATCAGCGTCCCGAGTATCGCCAGGCACATCACAATGCGCACCGGCGAAGTGATCAAGTCAATCCCGGGTGGATCGCCACCGGGGTTACTCATGCCGATGGCAACGATCAGTGAAATCACCAGGAAACCGGTGGTCGCTATCGCCGTCACGCCGCTGGCAAGACCATCCATCCCGTCAAGCAGGTTCACGGAGTTACATCCGCCAACCACCAGCACGGCAATGAAGATCGCACCAAGAATGTAAGCAACAATATCACTATGGGGAAAAGCAATGCCCAGCGAGACAAAGGTGTCAGCAACGAGTTCCGTGCCAACGTCCTGTGTCGCCAAAGCAGCAGCAGCAAAGAGCTGACCGCCAATTTTCACGCGGGGAGAAACACCATAGACGTCATCAATCACACCGGTCAAAGCAATGACCGCGCCGCCGATGACAATGGCAAAGGGGAATTTCACATGAGTCATCCCAAGCTCGATGACACGCGGGTCATGCGGCTCAAGAACGAAACACATCAGTGTCCCGGCTAACCAACCCAGGAAGATGGCAATGCCACCAAGGTAGGCGACAGGTTGGAGATGGACCTTACGTTTGAAGTCCGGCCAATCGACCACACCATTGCGGATGGCCAACCAGCGCATGACCGGAGTGGCAACGAAGCTGACAAAGAAGGCAACGAAGAACACAGCCATGTACGGCGCCAATACACTGCTGGCGGTAATGGTGTTCTTGCCGTCTGTCGCGGCCACAAACCAGATACTATGCAGCAAGTCCTGCATCACGCTAGCCATCTTTCGCCCCTCCAAGGGCTGGTGGAATGGTTCGGGCCGTGGTCAGACAGATGATCAATCAACTGGCCAACCACGACCCGACAAGTTTTATGCGTCCTGGGCTTTGAAGGTTTGTAGATCCAAACCCCAGCAGCCCAAGGACAGTGTTATCTCAATCGTTGCATCGTCCGGTTATCGGAGCGACTTAATCGGTTTTACTTGGGCAGGCCCAGGTTGTCGTCGTCGTCATCATCGCGAAGCGAATCAAAGCGACTGTCAGACTTCTTGTCCTTCTTTTCAGGAACCACGCGGTCGACTTCCTCAGTGTGGAAATCCTGTTCCATATCCAGCGAGCCGTTGGCACCGCGACGATACTTGCGGAACATCTTGATGTTCTTGGAGAAGTAACCGCCGGCGGTGGTACGCACGGCGTTGAGGACCACACCGAGCATGACGGCGTTGGAGCTTTCCAACTGGCGAACCATACGGGCGACCATGCCACGCTGATCGCGTGCTGCACGGACGACGATGGCGATACCGTCGACATGCTTGGAGAGAATCTGAGCTTCGCTGGTGATCAATGCCGGCGGGGTGTCGATGAGAATCACATCGTAACGCTGACGACATTCGTCGAGCATCTGCGTGAAGGTGCGACTTTCAAAGAGTTCCGGTGCTGCCGAAGCCGAGCTGCCAGCCGTCAGAACATCAACGGTCGGGTCGACCATGTGCACGATGGCATTGTCCAGTGTTGACGTACCACGGAGCACTTCGGCCAAACCGCTGCTACCCATGGCACCGAACATCTTGTGCAATGCCGGGCGACGGAAGTTCGCGTCGATGACCAGCACCTTGCGGTTGTCGTGAGCCAGGCTCAGGGCAAGGTTGTTGACGATGCTACTCACACCACTGTCAGGCTGCGGGCCGGCAATCATGAACACACGCTGACCTGAACCCTGCACGGCAGAGAGAATCGCTGTGCGGACCTGACGGAAGCTTTCGGCAACCAGACCGGTGGGATCGCGTTGCACGAGGTTTTCCATGTTGCCACCAATTTCGTCGTCGTATTCCGAGTCGGGAATGACGCCGAGCACCTTGGTGTGCGGGATGAGCATGATGTCCGTGGGACTCTTGATACGCTGATCCAGAAGTTCCTTGACGAAGATGAACACCAGGGCAAGACCTTCGCAGAGGATGACCACGGTCACCACAATGCCCGAAACAGTCGGGAAGGTCAGACGCGGTGCGGTGGCAGCCAGCGACGGTTCAACACCACGGTTGTCCGGACGGCTGTTCTTGACCTGAATATCATCAAGCAGTTTCTGAGCCTTGGCGCGACGCGCTGAAGCGCTCTTGGCCTTGTCAGCAATCAGGTGATACTCAGCCATTTTTTCAGTCAGATCACGCAGCTTGGCGCGGGCTTCCTGCAAGGCAGGTTCCATACCAGCAAGCTGACCTTCGAATGCGACCACTGCCTTCTGAGCCTGGTCCAATGCCACAGCCTGACGCTCGCGGAGCAGGTTGTCCACTTCGCTTTTGCGTTCGACGAGAATGGCTTCGATGGTGCGTTCAAGTTCCAACACCGCGCGGTGTTCAGGACCAAAACGGTGACGGTAGACGTCAAGCGTTTCACGCAGGCTACGAATACGTTCATCACGGTTTGCCACTGCAGGGTCCGATTCGACCTTGGCCAGTTCATCCGGACCGATGGCGATGCGACCTTCTTCGTGGGCACTCTTGAGCGAGCGATAAATTTCACGCGAAGTCTGAAGCTTCACAGCAATCGTCGAGGCCTGCTGAGCAAGCTGATTGTAGGTGAGGTTCGCTTCGTTGTTGGCTGATTCGAGGGTTGCCAGATCATGCTCTTCACGGAAGAGTTTGAGCTGCTGCTGAATCTGAAGAAATTCGTCTTCAGCTTTCTTCTGTTCTTCCACGAAGACCTTACGCACGTCAGAAGAGTTCAGACGCTTGGCAGTTTCGTATGAATCAAGGTGAGCTTCGACGATGGCGTTGAGCATCGGCTGCAGGTCACCTGCATGCGTGCCGGTGAGTTTAAGCTGGATCAACGTCGAACCGACGATCTGGGCCACTGAGAGTTGTGACTTGACCTGTTCACGGGCTTGCTGCGGATTGCTCTTGTAGTCGTCGTACCATGAGGTGTCCTGCACGATGGCTTTCTTCATCGCAGCATCGATGACTTCGTCGGACTTGATCATGATGACCTGGTTCTTGATGAACGCGGACAACACGTCAAGGCGCTGCTGCTTGAGCGAGCCACCGACGGAAGGTTCTTCATAGGCACTGTTGAGCGTACCGGAGACGAGCAACTGAGCTTCGGAGGTGTACTGCGGGCTGGTGGTTCTGAAGAAGAAGAACAGAACACCGCCGAGGAACAGACTCACAATCAGAACGCCGGCAAGAAACCAGGCATACTGCTGAAGCACACGGATCGGGTCCAGTGGCGTGAATCGTGTGTTTGCGCCGGCAGCGGGTGCCTGCACAGCCACGACGGATGATGGTGGTGTTAAAGGATTGGCTGTCATAAGGTCTAACCCCCTCTCAATGGGTTATTGCGTCACTTCTTTAAGGCGAATGTTTACCTTGTCTAACATCTGTTTATCGGCACTTTGCTGGGCGAACTGTCGGGCCATGTCCAGTAATTCTGTGGCATAACGCGTTTGCCCATCCTTGATCATGACTTCAGCCAGGTGATACGTGTTGGCGGTGAAGGGTCGAATACGGACACTTCTGCGTAACGTCGCCTCGGCATCGTCCTGATGTCCTGCCAGGAACTGCACCCAACCCAGGGTGTCGAGCACCTGCGGGTCATTGGGAGCGGTTGCTGCGGCCCGCTGAGCATATGGCAGTGCTTCGGCGGGACGGTTCAAGTTCGTGGCAAGCAGGTATGCCAGGTTATTCAACGCTGCAAAGCTGTTCGGATCCTCCGAAAGCACCTGCTTGTAAACACTGGCTGCTTCCTCAAACTTGCCGCTATTGTGAAGCGCCAGAGAGAGCAGGCCACTGAATTCCGATTTTTCTTTATCACTGATCTGCGGTTTGATCCGATTAAGACGGTTAACCGCTTCTTGATATTTCGACGCGCCGATCAAAGTTCGTGCAATAGCCACCTGTAACCAGATATCGGACTTAGCGCCGCTGAAGCCTTCGAGCATCTGTTGCGTAGCGTCAACACCCTCGACCGCGACGAGTTGATCGCACACATCAATGACCTGCGTCAGCGAGTTGGCGTTGCGCAACGCGGTGACAAATTCGGCCTTGCCCTGGGTGCGTTTGCCCAACTTGTAATGGGCGCGTCCCAGAATCGCACGCAACTGCACGTTATCGGCCAGCATTTGCGGGTTTTCTTCGATTTTGCTGATCGCCATCCCCGCGGCACCGGCCTGAATCATTTCCAGACCCATCGCAGCGAGCACGTTCACACGCGGCTCAAGCTCAAATGCATGAAGCAAATACTTAGCAGCCTGACGGTGATTCCGCTCACGGATGGCAATGTCAGCCTGAAGTCGCGGCCAACGCGCCTGATCCGGGTAACGGCGTGTTGCATCCGATAACAAAGTCTTGGCAGCCAACAGGTCGTTGGCATTGATGTACATCTGAAGCAACTCAATACGCGTGTTCACGTCATTGGGATTCTGCGTCAGCACCGACTCATATTCCTTGACGGCCTGATCGAAGCTGTCATGACGCAGATGAATCTGGGCAAGCATCCGATGGGCAGCAGTGAAATTGGGGTCAAGCTCCAACACCTTGCGCAAGTCAGTGATCACCTGGTTTTCATAACTGATGTCAGCCAGCAGCATCGACGCACGCTGGTAGTAAACCATCGCATCATCCGGCGTCATGTCCACAGCCTGATTCAGATAGTCCTTCGCCTGAGCGGTCTGATTCTGGTTGCGGGCAATCTGAGCCTTGAGCAGCAGTGACGTAGCGGATTTGCCAATGGCATCCTCCAACCGTTCGAGGACCTGCTTGGCCTGATCAAACTTGCTGTTACGCTGAAGCGTTTCAACCAGTCGATACCCAACGCGTCCGTCCTGACGATCACGTTCCCAGATCTTCTGATAAATCTCAGCGGCCTGGGCAAAACGTGCATCACCAAACAGCGCGTCAGCCAATTCACGGCTGGCCTGCATGTCAGGCGTCTTATCCAACTTGATCGCGTTGCGATACTGCTCGTAAGCCTGCTTCGTCTGGCCGACACTCATCAGGAAACGGGCATAAAGCATGTAGTCTTCGGATTCAGCTTGATCGGCTTTCTGCTTGATGTAGTTGCCAAGCACAGTACGAGCCTCATCGAGTTGATTGTCAATCGCCAGCACCGCAGCATAAGCTCCGTAGTTGGCGCGATCCGAGGGGTCCTTGGTAAAGAGCTGCTGACAGACCTGACGGGCCTGATCCATCTGCTTGAGATGGGCAAGCAACACGGCAACACCACGCAGGTTCCCCAGATCATCAGGCTCCGTGCGTGCGATATTCATACGCACTTCCAAGGCCTTGTTCGGATCACCTTGACGTTGTTCATAGGACAGATATTTCTCGCGATACACACGGTTACCCGGTGCGATCTGATACACCTGACGCCAGGTCTGCAGAGCCTGATCACGACGGGACGTCGCATCGTAGGCATCAGCCAATCCTTCGAACGAACGCAGATTGTCCGGACGCTGACGAATGGACTCCTGATAGGAGTTGATCGCAGCAGACAGGTCACCGATCGCACGCTGAGCCTGCGCCAACCAACGCCAGCCTTCAGAGTACACCGGGCGTTGTTTCATGCCACGGGTCAGAAGCACAACAGCATTGGCGGTCTGCCCGCGTGCCAGTTCAAGACGACCGGCAAAGAGGCTTCCGTCAGCAAGGTCAGCATTGTTGGACTTGGCCTTGCTTGCCAATTCCTGGGCCTTGTCCCAGTTCTTATCCGCAATGGCCTGGACGAACATCGCCTCCATCACACGCGGGTGATCCGGCTTGAGACTGGCAGCTTCACGCAACGCGGCGTTGGCAAGGTCTTGCTTACCCAGACGCATATTCAAAGTGTACTGACTCATCGCACGCGTGAATGGATCATCAATGTCATTGACAATCTTGTTCACCGCATTGATCGCAGACATGCCTGATTGGTCCGAGAGTTTACTCTTAAGCAGCACCAGTGCATTGGGGTCGGCACCGGCAGCCTGAGCGTTCGTAAAGTAAGGCTCAAGCGCCTGAGCATTGTCAACGATGCCAACGAGTTCACGCAGGATCGACAGGTTCTTAGGCGTCTTGTTGAAATGCTGAGTCAGAAGATTCACAGCCTGTTGACGCTGACCATGCGAAGCCTGCAGACGTGCCAGTGACAAGGCGACCTGCAAGTCATTTGCCGGATCAAGCTGCTCGTAGGCAGCGATGGCTTTGTCCGTCTGATCGGTCTGAGCATAGTAAATGGCCATGAGCTTCTGAGTCTGCTCGCTGGGTTGACCACCTTCTTCGCGAACGATCACATCAATCTGCTGCTTGGCCTGATCGGGTTGAGACAAACGCAGTTGCAGCTTGGCCAACTCAATGCGGGCAGGCACGTAATCAGCACGAACCTTAAGCAGTGTTTCCAGACGTTCCACCGCAGCACCCAGTTCACCAAGTTGCGCACAAGCCGAAGCCGAGAGCAGCAGGATGTCGGGTTTACGGTCATTGAACTGTGCAGAGGCCGAGTCGAGTTCCTTGAGGGCTACCCCCCAATCACCACGCGTGAGATGAAGCTTGCCGGTGAGCATGCTCACGTAGGCACTTTCGCCGGTCTCAGCACGCATGTCTTCGATGAGCTTTTCAACTTCATCCAAGGCGGTATCGCGGGAAGCACCTTCCATGCCATCGGCTTGGCGGAGTTTAAGGTCAGCATACTGCACCGCAGCAGCGCGACGCAGTTGAGCAGACTGATACGCAACCAACGGAAGCGCCTTGTATGTCTTATGAGCAGCGTCACCAAAGACCGTGATCGCTTCGTCATACTTACCCATGACGGTGAGAATCTGACCTTGAAGCAAAGCCAATCGCAGGTCCGCAGGGTTGGCCTTGGCGGAGACATCCACGAGCTTTTCAGCGCGACGAAGGGAGGTCTCATCCATCTTCACCTGACGGCTGGTCCCTGAAGCACGCGAAGCCAACTGACGGGCGACTTCCAGAACCAGGTCTGCCGAAGCTTCATCGTTGGACAGCTGTTTTTCCAACTGCATCGCCAACGCCTGAGCCTGATCACGCATGCGCATTTCAGAGAGCACGCGAAGCTTATACACCTTGATACGCGGCTCATCGGGATACTTGGCAAGTAATTCATCCGAGAGTGCGATGGCTTGTTTCTGATGTTCAGCAGCCTTGATCGGATTGCCTGCAAGCGAGCTCATTTCCTTGAACTGGATCACATGCCAAAGCGCCATATGATGGGTGATATCCGGATCATCAAGGTCTGCCTTGTGTGCCTGTTCAAGGTCTTCCCATGCCGTTTGCACATCGCGATCACTGACGTTGACCGCCAGCATACGATTGACCTGGGCAATGCCACGGTATTGACGGGCAACGACATTGCTCGCATCACTGAGCACCGCGGTGTTGGTGATTTTGTAAAGCTGATCCCACGCATCAAGGTCACCCAGTTCACGGCCGATCTTCATGTAAATTTCAGCGAGATTGCGCATCGCCACGTCGTTACGTGAATCGACGTCCAGGACACCTTTATAGAGTTCAAGCAGTTGACCGATCGCGCTGCGTGCCTGACGGGAGTCAGTGACGGTGATCTGCTGCATGGCCTGCGCCTGCTTGAGCATCAGCTCAACACTATGCGGGCGGCCGGATCGGGCTTTACGGTAGAAGTCCACCGCCTGCGCGTACTGTCCCTGTGCCAACATCGCGTCGGCGCGAGCGATGTACTCGGCAGGATCGGTACGCACCAGCGTGTACCAGACCCCAACCAGGCCGACAATAATCGTGATGAGCGTGGCACTGAGTCCCACGACGAACTTGGTATTCACACGTCCAGACATTTGTCTGTTCCTCCATCCTTCGGAGTCTTACTTCCAACCGCTTCACATTCCAATAACCAACACATTCAGGGCGCACCTTTCTCGTTTGGAGGCCAGTGTCCCTCGGTTACATCGACCCAATCAGGCAGGCAAGCCATGACCTGTGGCAAAAAGTCAGATAAAAAGTCGTTAACGCGCCTTACAGCCAGCTCCTTGTCACCGACCAGGTTCACGCCAACTTCAATCTTGCAGTAATAGCTGTATTCATCCGTCAACGAAAAGCCCTGAAAACGCACATGATCCGGCGTCGGCAGGAACTTGCCATTGGCGGCAAAGAAATAAATCACATTCGCATCAGCAGCATTGCCCGACGGTTGACCGTACGTAAACATCGTCGCGGGAATCTGCAATGCAGGGATCCGCACAGGCTTGTCGGACAAATCCGAATGCGCCGTGATCATGCCGTTGGTCTGTGTTTTGTAATGTGCTTTGTTCAAGCTCAGATCGATGACCTGCTTGCCCCGTGGGGTCAGTCCTGCAGCTACAAAACATCGCTCCGGAACATGGGGCACGGTGTCGGGTGTCCCCGTGTAATAGGCAACATGAAACCGAATCGTCGAGCCCGGATCGCTTAGCTGCATGGAGGTATCACGGTACTGGCGCGAGATGTAAAACTTCGTGCGAAGCTCTTCGAGCACTTCATCACTAAGCCGTTCGTCATTGATCATTTCCCAATGACCCAGCTTCTGTGGGATGCCCACCAGTGGTAACCGCATCGGCACCGGCTTCTTGATCAGCACGGCCTTGGTGGAACCGACGATGAACGTCAGACCTGCAAGAGCGCAAGCCAACACACCTGCGCAGATCGCCTGGGATGCCTGATGTCGAACACTTGCTGTCACGTTATTGAGCTTGCGACGAAGCAGGATAATCCCTGCAACAATCCCAATCACTGTGAGAACCAGAATCCCGATGATCATGGGACGGCTAAGCCAATCACCGAGCAGATTCGGCCGGAAACAGGCGAAAAACAAGCCGTAACTCACACCAACGAGTAATGCCAGCAACCCGCCTGCAAGGATGTACATCCCAAGTTGCAGCGGGTCGACACGTGCGGGGGTATCAAGTTGTTGCGGTGGCTGTTCGGTGACCTGCTGAGGTTCGTCGGACTTGATGATAATGCGATCAAGCACCCAGCCGATGAGCAGGACTGAGAGCAGCGCGGGGATGAGCATGAGCATGCCCACGAACGTGTGCACGTCGCCAGCGGCCCATTGCTTATTGACGGTTTGGAGAATGCCCAGTGTGGTCACACGTCCGACGTTGACCATCACGGCAATGGGAACGGTCAGACTCACCATCACCAGGCGTTGCCACCAACTGCGGTCTGCCAGAAACGCGACGGCAACACCAAGGGCGACGAATGCCGCAAGCATGCGTAGTCCCGAGCAGGCTTCTGCCACGTTCAGTGATTCGGTCACCCAGACGGCATTACGCAGGAATGAAATCTTGATCGTCGAGCCATCGACTGAGGCATCGAGATTCATAAACGCACCAATGAAGTTCAGCGCGATGGCTGCAGACTTGGCAGCAATGAGTTGGAGCTGCCAGGCAATTTGTTCCCAGATGCGGTCGGAAACTTTCACCGCCAATGTCAGGTACATCACCGGGAACCAGAGGATGCCAAAGCGTTTGGTTCCAAAAAGGAACAAGACCATACCAAAGAGTGCAATGATCATGCTGTAGCCTTGGAACATGTCATTGCGCCCGGGGTAGATCCACCAGCTGTAGCTGAAGATCCCAAGGAACATGACCGCCAAACCCGGCCACCAGACTTGGCGTTGGCGTTTAAGCAGATCAAAGCGATGTTGGTAGATGTAATAAATCGCGATGAAGGGAATCACGATGGCATGCGACCAATCACCTTCCCAGCGATCAGTTGCAATGAGAAACATGCGAAACAGGAAATTGCGGAAAAGCAGGATAAACAATCCGCCGAGCAACCCGATCCACAGCCAGGTGCCCCAGCGTTGCCAGGGCGCAAGTGTCGCGGACTTCCAGGATGTGGTGGCGGTGGTGCTTGTCATCCGTCGTGTTCAGGCCAACACCTTTATTGGCGTTGGCTACCTCCCCGTCAGTGATGTCTGCCAAAACGCAACCCGGCGCGCGTGCGACCTATCAATCATGAGGAACGATCCATTGGACCGCCCTTTGCAAATAATGTCAGCGTGGTGTCAGCCCTGGCTTAAGCACAAGGCAAATGGGGTATCAATCCGCCGCGACCACGCCACCAGGTTGTAGTGATTCCCCCGATCCAAAATGGATGGCAGTGCAGGGAATCTGTCATAGCTATCGGTCTATTGCGGGCGCGGTTGAAGTCCAAGCCGGTAAGTTTGATAAGTTCCTGCAGATTAATCGTTACAACCGGAATTCGTGGAATAGAAAGGTCCAGAATAAAGCTGCGAAAAGCATTGCCACAGAACCTGATTTTGGGATAAGGTTTTTATAGTGCACAAGAGCAGAAAAGCGACTAGCGACTTGGGACTAGGGAAAAGACCAAAAGGCAGAAAAACAGGGCAAAATGTTCGATGAACAACCCTAGTCACTCCCACTAACAGGCGCATTTAGACTTATCCAAAACTCAGGTATAGAAGCATATTGCGACACGGTTCACGCGAGACGCAAATCCGTTTTCAGTACGATTCAAACACGCACTAACGACTTGTCGTCACCAATAAAAAACAACACCCTCGATATCAACCGAGGGTGCTGCTATTGGTATCAGATTGTGCCCGACTTGCGTCGGAGAATTTTCGAGGTACTTCCGGGGGTTAGTCTTGCTGGAATCCGAAGACCTTGTCGTCGAAGTTACGGTCGACGATGAAGCCGAAGCCGTAGGTCATGCGGAAGCCGTTACGGATGACCGCCAGGGGCGATGCGATCCAGTTGGTGCCGATGTTGAGGGTGTCGTTGGGCTTGAGGTAGAAGTCCGGTTCGACGCCGTGGAAGATTTCACGCAGGTTGATGCGGACGGTGGCTTCCTGGTTATCACCCACACGACGGATCAAATCGACACGTTCGGGGATGGCGTTGGGAGCCAGGTTACCGGCTGCAAAGATCAACTGCTTGAGAGTCAGGTCCTTGTCGCCCGGCAGAGCGTAGGTACCCGGACGCTGGATGGCACCACCGATGTAGACATTACCAATCACCGGGGCGGGGACGCGGATGACGTCGCCTGCACGGATGACGATGTTGTACTTGAGTTCACCGGTCAGAAGCTTGTCGTAAGGCACTTCGATGATACGCGTGTCAGCAAGCATGCTGGCGGTGTCGTTGGGATCATAGGTTCGAACCGTGTCATCAACATAGACAGCGTTGTTCGAAGGCGTCGTGGTCATGTTGCTTGCAGCTTGCGGGGCATCAATCTTGACCCACTTGCCATCGACGTGAACCCACTGCTGATCGTCAGTTGAAGCCTGTGCGACGGCAACGCCACCGTTGGCTGAGGCAACCTGTGTGCTGCCGGTGGTGTCGATACCAGACAGAAGCTGGTCGATGAGATCCACGGCACGTTCAGAGCGAGCGTTGTCAGAAGGATGCACATCCGAGGAAGGCAGTTCCTTACCGAGCAACACTTCAGGCAGCGAGGCCATCATCGTTGGGGCGCGGATCACGTAGATCGTTTTGATTCGTCCGGGAATACCACGGGCAAGGGCCATGGCTTCAAGCAGACGGAAGTTGGTGTGCGGGATGGTGTAGGTACCAATGCCGGTGCCTGCGACCTGCGGTTCACCGATCACAGAGTAGGTCTTCTGACGACCTTCCTGAACGATGACGCTGACGGTGGCATCCTTGAGAATTTCCTTATCGGAAAGTTTCTGGGACACGGCCTTTTCAAGTCGGCTGGGCTTGAGACCCGCAACCTTCATGGCACCAATCAACGGCAAACGCACGTAACCCAGTTCATCAACACGACGCGTCTGAACGGATTCCACATTGGGAACCACCAGTTCAAAAATCGTGAAGGTGATCAGGTCACCGGGGCCGATGACATATTCTTCGATCTCAGGGATCAGGTCCTCAGACTTCACGGGTGTTGTACCCGGTGCCTTGGACGGTGGCTCATCAATGATGTCCAGCTGATCGAGGATCGGCAGAATCACCGGTGTCCGTTCCCATCGCCCGACAACAGAGGGATCCATGTAACTGTCAAACTCGCAGCCTAGACCCATAACCAGCAGCATCACTGCGGCCGCCCCACTGCCAAGCCATCCCAATACGCTCAATCGCTTCCTTGCAAGCTTGTTACTCATGGCTTTTCCGTCATCCATAACGTTGCGCATTCACACAACGATTCCTCTACGCCTTTGACATCTGACCTATGCTGCTTGTCCTCCTGACTCACAAGCACAGACCACTATCCCACTAGCACATTGATGCCAATTACGTCGTCAGGTCGGATTCCGGGTCACTCTCGACCATACCTGACTGTTATGGCATATCGGATGAATTCAACAGTTTTCATTACCTTTTATCAGGACGTTCCTGACAAAGACCAATAAAAGCGCAAATCTTGCGCGATTAATCGCCCAATTACAGCATTGTTTAACTGTCCGCCTTGCATCAAGCGAACTATCGGACCACAATGCCGCACATGGGAATTAAAAAAGTCAGCATTATCGGAACCGGCTCCATGGGCACCGTCACAGCTTTGATGCTCCAAAGCCAGGGAATCGACGTCACACTCTGGGGCGCGTTTGAAACTTCTGTCACCGCACTGATCCAGACACGACAGAACAAACGACATCTGCCCGGCTTTGATCTGCCGCATCCAATCAACATCACTGCTGATATCAACCAGGCCTTTGAAGACTGTGAATTACTCGTCTCCACCGTCCCCACACAACATGTCCGCAGTGTCTGGGAGCGCCTTGCCCCAGCTCTCAAACGGCCTACGCCCATTGTCTCCATGGCCAAGGGCATCGAGATTGGAACATTACTACGCCCCACGCAGATCATCACCGACACACTGGGAAAAGCCGGCGCTCCGGTTGGCCCGATTGGCGCCATCAGCGGCCCGACGATTGCTGAGGAGCTTGCCAAGTGTTTGCCTGCAACGGTGATTGCTGCCAGCGAAGACGAAGCCTTTGCCCGTGATCTGCAGCAGACCTTCACGTCCAACTACTTCCGTGTTTACACCCTCACTGATTTACTGGGTGTTGAGCTTGCTGGTGCGACGAAAAACGTCATCGCCCTGGCAGCGGGTATCCTCGACGGACTTCAAGCTGGCAACAATGCCAAGAGCGCGCTACTCGCCCGAGGCCTTGCAGAGATTCTGCGACTGGGTACTGCCATGGGCGCTGAGCATGACACCTTCTTTGGTATTGCAGGTGTCGGTGATCTGGCGACGACTTGTTTTAGTCCCACAGGTCGAAACCGTAGCTGTGGCGAAAAACTCGGCCAGGGAATGACCTGTCAGCAGATCCTCGATTCGTCCAACGATGTCGTCGAAGGCATCCCCACCTCACAGGCCGTGATGCAGTTGGCCAAACAGTACAACGTCGAAATGCCGATCACAGAAGCGATCAACCGCGTACTCTTTGAGAATCTGGACCCGATCTCTGCGATCAGCCAATTGATGAGCCGTCAGCTCAAACCCGAGCAGGTCTGAACGTCCCCTTTGGATGATCCGAAGCATGCCAGGTGATCCTCAGATCATTGGCTATGTCATGGGCATCAGCGGGAACGTGGTTATTGGTCAGAACAATATCTTTTGCGATATGAAACTTCCACATTTACTCAATTCAATCTGTTTTTGAGCCGATTATGCAGGAAGATGAACCACATCCGGGTCTGGTCCTGTACCGGAGATATTGACAATGAGCACCATTCTGATCGTTGATGATGACAAAACAATACGCGTCCTGGTGACCCAACTGGTCAACAAAGCTGGACACCATTGCATTGCAGCAAGAAATGGCAAACGAGCCATTGAAGTGCTTCAAGACAATCCCAAAGTGGACGTGGTCATCACTGACATGCAAATGCCGGAGATGCATGGCGATGCCCTGGTCAAATATCTGCGTGCTGATGAACACTTTGCTCAGATTCCCATCATCATGATCAGTGGTTTTGTTCAAGCACATGAAGTCAAGGATCTGCTGGCAAACGGCGTTGATCGCTTTGTCCCCAAACCTGTCGACACCAAACAATTGAATGTGTACATCCAGGACATGGTCGAGCAATCGAAAAAATCAGCAGCCTGATCGCCCTGCAACCAAACAAAAACAAGAACACCCACGTTCAATGAGCGTGGGTGTTTTCATTATTCAAACAATGCCTGCATGGATGTGAATCCGGTACAACTGCCTTGATACGTGTTCAGACCTGCGCGGGCGTGACGGAGGGTGAAGCTTAATTGTTTGTATTGCTCGTGCCCCTTTTGAATCGGACAACCTGAGTTTTGGGTAAGGGTTTTTGAGTGCACAAGAGCAGAAAAGGGACTGGTGTTCCATTGCATCTGTTTTGAAGGGTATCGTTCCAAGGCAACCGAGCCAAGATGGCTCGGCTATATTGACATAGCCCGGCCATCTTGGCCGGGTCTCAAACGCAACAAATTAGCTGCAACGGACCAC
>JBICHS010000496.1:0-7025 GCA_043101135.1 Phycisphaeraceae bacterium JB051 | reverse complement strand
TGTTCTGCCATACTACATCGATGCGCCGACGAATGGACGGCCTTCCAAATCAGGCAAATATGAGCTAAAAAACAATGTCAATACGACGCTTGATTCAAACATCTATGCCGATGACTTCGAAGTTAAAAGCAATGCCAAACTAACCATCGTTGGCAATGTCACGGTTTGGTGCAAGGATTTTGAACTCAAGGATGGGGGAACAAGAATCTATGTACCTGATGGCTCATCCTTGACCGTCTACGCAAGCGGCAAGATTGAAATCAAAGGAAGTGCGCAACTCAATTATCAATCCAATCAGACCAATGGTGCAAGCCGAGTCAATATGTTCACGACCAGCGGCGATAAAATTGAAATTAAAGACGGTGGTACCGTTGCCATTGGCAACTTCTACTCGACCGGTGATTTTGAACTCAAGGGATCTGCCAAGGTGTACGGGACTGTCGCATGTGCAGAGGATTTGGAAATCAAAGATGGGGGAACATTCCTTCATGTTGATCTGGATCAAGTTGCTGGTCAGGGCGGTGGCAATGTTGGTGCCAATTCAACGGATGCTGTTGATGAAAAGGCAGTCAGTGACGGCGTCTATACAAACGGGCCAACGACTGATGAAGAACATGCGAAATTTGATACGGCAATCATATTTGATGGTGACGATGATTACATTGTCATGGAGCATAATGATGCCTATCTCATTGACCAGGGGACGATTGGTTTCTGGTTCAAAGCAGCGGATCTCTCTGGCGAACAATCTCTGTTTTCCAAGGACTCCAATGGTTATGACACCGGCGGGCATTTGACTATCTACCTTGACAATTCAACACTCAAAGCAAGACTCCAAAGCACGACGACGAGTTATGAAATGACCGAGTCTGGCATTGCTTCAGATACCTGGTATCACGTAGCGGTAACCTTTGGCAATGCAGGCATGAAGTTGATTGTCAACGGTGATATCGTGGACACTGATGCATACACCGGTGGCATGGGAACTTCCTCCGGCGGTGTTGGCAATAAAGAGCCGATTGTTGTTGGTGCTGGTTCTAAAACATCAGGCAACCAAACGGCTACACCAGTGCAGGAGTATTTCAATGGGTGGATTGATGATGTTCGAATTTATGGCAGCCCTCTAACCACCACACAAATCGCGACCGTGATGACTGACGGCTATCCGGATGCGGATTCGGCTGTCGGACTCGTGGTCAAGGACACGGGTGGTTATGGGGAACCGATGGATATGACGGTGACTGACCCGCAAAATATCACATGGAATGACCATGGCGGTATGGCATTCATCGGTCCTAACCGTGCAGTGTCTGATGGTAATGCCAGCAAAGTCAAAGACGCGATTACTGCTACCGGTCAGATGACCGTTGAATTGATTTTCACCCCTGATTCCATTGATCAATCAGGTAACATCATTTCAATCTCCGATGGTGCTTACAGTCGCAACTTCACTGTGGATCAACACGACGAGCAGTACAACGTCCGTTTGAGAACCAGTAATACCGATAGCAATGCCAATCCCGCCAATGAATCAGGCGATGTCTTGACCGTTTCTCAGCAACACATCGTTATGACATGGGATGGCACGACCATGAAGGTCTATCGTAATGGTCAATTGGAAAGCACTGCCGAGCATGATGGCACGCCTGCTACATGGAGCGATAGCATGCATATGGTGCTTGGTAATGAGTACGATGCTTCAAGGCCGTGGTTAGGATTTATTGAACGGGTCGCCATTTACGATCAGGCACTCAATAGCCTGCAGGTCGAGGATGTCTACAACGGTGAATCGCCACGCGCTAACACACAAACACAAGCGTTGGAATTTCATGTCCGATGGTTTGAGAATCCATAATTTGACGTCAGTAATGATCAGTGCGTATTAACTCAGCCCGTGACGAATCATATAGGTCACGGGCTGTTTTTTTATTCGTAAAACATCGGCTAGAATTCGTGAATGTCAAACAAAACAATCGACTGTATCACGACTGGCTCTTGTGTTCTGGATATCCTTGCAACGCCTGTGAATCTAGATGAGCCATTGAATACCAAGCTGGTGCACAAAATCAATCCGATGCAACTTTGCTGTGGCGGTCTTTCTTGCAACAGCGGACTGGCGTTGGCCAAACTTGGATTCAAGACCCATATTTTTACATATGTTGGCGACGATCCGTGGGGGCAGATGATTCGCCGGATGCTCAAGGAAGAGGGCGTTGATACCAGCCTGTTACTAATTCATGATTCGGAGCCCACCAGTACAACCGTGGTGACAATTGACGCCTCAGGTCAACGAGCGTTTATTCATTGTCAGGGAGCTGCCAAACGATTAAATCTAAAGACCTGTTTGGCGCATATGGATACGTTATCTCAGAGTGCTTTTTTTCTGGTTGGCTATTATAGTCTGATGCCTGATCTTCAGGATGATTTACCACGTTTATTCGCAGCGTTACATGATCAAGACGTTCAAACGGTAATGGATGCTGCAGGTGATGGCGGTGGTATGCAGCCGTTGGACATGATTCTGCCTCACATGGATATTTATATTCCATCCCTGGTCGAAGCGAAGCATCAAACTTCATTGCGTGATCCCCAGATGATGATTGATGTCTACCGGAATGCGGGTTGCAAAGGGATCCTTGGAATCAAGCTCGGCGAACAAGGCGTGTTACTCAGTGGGAAATCAGGGCAGTATCTGCATCTGCCAGTCTGTGAATTACCTGAAGGTGAAAAAGTCATCGACACCACCGGTGCGGGCGACACGTTTCTAGCTGGTTTTATTGCAGGCAGACGCAAAGGAATGGACATGCAACAAGCAGGGCGATTAGGAACTGCCGTTGCTGCATGCTGTGTGACTGCCATGGGCGGATCAACCGCCATCAAATCACTTGAACAAACCATGTCGATGATCAGCTAAGAACAAACATCATGTAAAGAAAAGGGCATCAGATGCTAATCAAATGCCCTTTGGTGATAATTCGTAATTCAGGAAGTGACGCTTATTCCACTGTCACACTCTTGGCCAGGTTACGTGGCTTATCCACGTCATGACCGCGAAGGACAGCTGCATGGTATGCGAGGATTTGCAACGGGATCACCGTCAACATCGGTTGCAACGGTTCAGCGATATCCGGAACCGTGAAGACCGCGTCAGCATACTTGTGGATGTCCTCGTCGCCTTCAGTTGCAACGACCAACGTTCGGCCGCCACGGGCACGGACTTCCTCGATGTTACTGATCACCTTGTCATACTGACTGCCACGGGTGGCAACAAACACCACGGGCATCCCCTTGTCGATTAATGCAATCGGGCCATGTTTCATTTCGGCGGCAGGCATGCCCTCAGCATGGATGTAGGAAATTTCCTTGAGTTTCAAAGCACCTTCAATGGCAACGGGATAGTTGTACCCGCGACCAAGGAATAGCCAGTTGTCACGGTCGATGCAATCTTCCACACATTTGCGAATGTGATCAGACTGTTCAAGGACGCGACTCACCAATTCAGGCAGCGTTTCAAGCTGACGAAGATAGGCTTTGACGACTTCATCCGAAAGGAAACGACGTTTACCCAGATACAACGAGATCAGTGTGAGAACGGCAACCTGCCCGACAAATGCTTTGGTTGATGCGACACCAATTTCCGGGCCAACATGCAGATAGACACCTGCATCGGTTTCGCGCGAAATGGTCGAACCAACTGAGTTCACAACGCCCAATGCAATCGCACCGCGTTCCTTGGCCTCAGTTAAAGCTGCTAACGTGTCCGCCGTCTCACCGGATTGACTCACTGCGATGGCAACGGTCCCTTCCTCGATGATCGGATTGCGATAGCGGAATTCACTTGCATATTCACAGCGTGCAGGAACTTTGGCTAAGTCTTCCAGTAGATACTCACCGATGAGGCCCGCATGGTAAGCGGTCCCCTGTGCCGTGATGATAAAACGATGAGCACGAATCAGGTCACGGGTAATCGCAGACAAACCACCAAGCACGACACGACCTTCGCGGTGATCAATTCGACCACGCAGACAGTTACGAATGGCCTCAGGCTGCTCCATGATTTCTTTGAGCATGAAGTGTTCATAGCCACCAAGTTCGATTTGTTCCAGATCGAATTCCAACTCCGTGACCTCGCGTGCTACTGAGACGTTGTCGATGGTTGTCGTCCGGAAGTCTACCGCCCATGGGCCGCCATCGCCTTTTTTGTCTTCTGCACCCGCGCAAAGTCGAACCACCTGATAGTCATCCAGCGTGATGACCTGTGTGGTGTGGGCAATGATGGCTGAGGCGTCAGAAGCAACGACATATGCACTGTCTGCGATGCCAACGATCAGCGGCGAGCCTTTGCGTGCTGCGACAATGGTGTGCGGTTCGTTATCGCAGATCACAGCAATGGCGTAAGCGCCACGGACTTCACGCAGGGCGGTCTGCACGGCTTTTTCAAGATCACCGTTGTAAACTTCAGCAACGAGTTTGGCTAATACCTCTGTGTCTGTTTCGGATTCAAAGACATGCCCGCGATCAGTCAGATACTTGCGAAGCGGGATGTAGTTTTCGATGATCCCGTTATGAACCAGGGCGATGGTGTGGCCGGACTTGGTCAAGCCCGAGTGTGGATGGGCGTTGGGTTCGGAGGGTTCACCGTGTGTTGCCCATCGGGTATGAGCCACACCACAGAAGCCGTCGAAGCCGCCTGTGGTCTTGACAAGTTCTTCAAGGACACTGACGCGGCCAACGGACTTGCCGATTTTCACGCCCTTGTCCGAAGCGATGGCCAGGCCTGCCGAGTCATAGCCTCTGTATTCCAGTCGTTTGAGACCCTCAACAAGCAATGAAGCTGCGGGTTTGGGACCAACGTATCCAACGATTCCACACATAAGCGGTTCCTTGCAATAACCCCGGGGCGATTAGGTGTCTTTACATGAGTAACATCGGCTAAAAGTGGCTTTTTTGACTACCTTGCCGTCTATTTTCTTATCGGTCGAAAATGCTTCTGAGTCCAATACGGTTGCTCAAATGGACCTTGCAGAACGTGGTGGGTCAAGTCTGTTTTGGCGACATCTTTGTCATCCAGATGCAATTCCCAGAAACCCTGTCCATGTGGAAAATGTGGATCGGACATGGTGGGGGAGCCATTGTTCAGATCGAAAAACCCCTCGTCACGTGGCCATGCCCATGGATAATGCACGTGCCCATGGTTGAAGATTATCTTCAAACGCTTGGCAGAGCGTGTGAGAATGTCGATTAATGCCTGTTGTTGAGCAAGTTGGTGGTTTGGTTTCATCCGAGAAAAAGCGGGAGGATTGCCAACGGCATAATGGCATAAAACAATCACGCCATGCCCGTCTGGCGTCGCGTCCAACAGGCGTATGATCGCATCCTGCTGCAGTACCTGCATTTCACCACGTGAACTGATTACCCGTGGCACGGCCGAGTCAACCATCAAAACGGACCAGCAAGGCGTAACCGGGAGCATGGCGGGGAATTTCTCCGGCATCCATTTTCCGACAAAGCGCCTGGCAAGCTGATTCCGATGCGCAGTGAACGTGTAAACGTCATGATTCCCCGGGACCGCCAAAACCTGCTCAACGTGATCAGTCAATGGTTTAAGACGTGTGACAGCTTCTTGAAATTCACTGGGTATGGCTGTCGTCGAAAAGTCACCACTGAGTAATAACATCTGCGGATCAAGCGAGATTGCTTTTTGTACCACATCATCCAACCGATGCGATTTAAAACGCTTACGACGTGATTTCCAGAGATTGATTTGACCAAGAACGCGTTTACCCAGCAGTTTCCAGGGAGCCACCCAGAGTTGGTAACAGTGAATATCGCCAATCAAAACCACGCGCTTCATGGCAAGATGTTAGCAACCTTTCAAATCTCTGCGCGATCTTTAAACGAAACATGCCAGGCTGCGCGTTAAATGACTTGGTTCGATATATTTTGATTCATTGATTGAATACTGCAATAAAACATGCTCATATCCGTTTATCATTGCAGTTAAATGTTTCTCGCTATGCTCTTTTAAAAATTGAGGTGTTTAATGTCATCAATCCGCTGGCGATTGCTCATTGATCTGGTTTCATTCCTTGCTGGCTGCGCCTTGCTCTGGACAGGGGCGGTACTCTGGTGGATACTCCCGCATGGTAGTCGCAGCAGTAACATCTGGGGATGGACACGCCATGATCTTGGTGAGATTCACGAATGGGCAGGGGTGGTCCTGCTCGTCAGCGTTGTGATCCATGTTTTCATCAACTGGCAATGGTTGATGGGGATGGTGCACAAACTTTTTAAAGCGGCTCAAACACCGACACGCCGACGTCGTCTTATTTGGGGGATTGCCTGTTTTGTGTTGTTCTTTGGACTGATGGGGGGATCATTATTCGTTGCCAATCAGCAAAAACAAATCATACCAGGCGGGCGTGGTCAACATCGTCTTGATCGCACTGAAATTCAGACACCTCAGACTTTCTCATTCCATCTCACGGCTCGTCATGATCGCTAAGAACAACTGAATCTAATCCTGTACAATGGCTTGTTGCATGCCGACTGCGACCAAGACATATCAAACCCGCTGGTGGCAGCGACTCGATGACGAGAAAGTCCTGTGCACGCTTTGCCCGCGTGAATGTCACATCCCCAATCAGTCACGTGGCTTTTGCTTTGTACGTGCCAATGTCAATGGCGAACTGGTTTTAACCACCTATGGTCGCAGCAGCGGTTTCTGCATTGACCCGATTGAAAAAAAGCCCCTGAATCATTTCCTGCCTGGGACGCCGATTCTTTCATTGGGAACTGCTGGTTGTAATCTCGGATGCAAATTCTGTCAGAATTGGGATATTTCCAAGAGTCGACAGATGGACACCGTTGCAGGGCAGGCGGGGCCGGACGCAATCGTGCAGGCTGCCTTGCAGACACAATGTCGGAGCATTGCTTTTACATACAATGATCCGATCATCTGGGCCGAGTATGCGATCGACACTGCCGTTGTAGCACATGAGCATGATCTGAAAACCGTTGCCGTG
>JBICHS010000495.1:0-3857 GCA_043101135.1 Phycisphaeraceae bacterium JB051 | reverse complement strand
CTCCAAGGCATTAACATCCCCTCACTGGGGTGGTCTGCCAAAGGCGAACAGGTTTTCACATCCACGGTCGTGGCGATCGATGAATGGCATGCCAACGTGATTCGCCTGGCAGTGCGTCACAATTTCTGGTTCGGTGAAAGTGATTACCAGAACGACGGTGGCAAAGCCTATCGCGAATTGGTCGACAAACTTGTGCAAGCCACGGCATCACGCGGTGCGTACCTGCTGCTTGATCTGCATGAGTTCAAAGCCCTTCAACCCAAGCATTTGAAATTCTGGGAAGACGCAGCAACACGCTATGCCAACCATCCCGCAGTGATCTTCGGCCTATTCAATGAACCGCATAGCATCAGCTGGGATGTCTGGAAAAACGGCGGCCAAGTCAAGGAAAAGATCAAAGCCAAAGACGGTGTCGCTGCTGAGAACAAGCTTGATTACAAGACGTTTGAATCACCGGGCATGCAAAAGTGTTTGGACGTGATCCGCCAGACCGGTGCGAAAAATGTGTGCACCATCAGCGGCCTGGATTGGGCGGCAACCGTGGCGGGCGTGCTTGATGGCTATGACATCGCGGACAAAACCGGCAACGGCATCATCTACGAAGCCCACTGCTACAACTGGAAAAAAGATTGGCAAGGCCACTTCCTGGACACCGCCCAAAAGTACCCGGTGCTCATGGGCGAGCTCGGTGCCGACATCAAGCCGATGGACTTTCTGCCCAAGGAGATTCAGGAAGATCCTTACACATGGGTGCCGGATTTTCTGGGTTGCGTGCAGAAACACAAGCTGCATTGGACAGCATGGTGTTTCCATACCAACTCCACGCCGCGCATGATTTTGGATTGGGATTTCACCCCCACACCGTTCTGGGGACAGTTTGCCAAGGACGCACTTTCAGGCAAGCAATTTGAGTTAAAGAAAATGCGTTGAGTATGTGATCAACGTTTAAACAAGCATTTGTAAAGCTCATTATGAGGAGACAAGACATGAGTAAAAAATGGACCGGCCTTTGCGCAGCAGTCGCACTGTTGACCATGACCGCAGGCGTCTTTGCAGGCGACAACCTTTTCAAAAACGGTGACTTGCAGGAAGAAAACCCCAAGAAGCCCGGCACCCCCGCGCACTGGGGCGTGAATCCTGACAAAGGCAGCAGCTGGGAGACCGAAGGGGATAACAAATTCCTTCGACTGACTTCCGTTGAATCTGGCAAAATGTACATGGTCTATCGCCAGTTCTTCATGAAGCCGGCAGACTACGGCAAGAAGATGAAAATGACCTTCAAAATGAGATGCAACGGCATCGAGAAGGGACAAAAATCATGGTTCTCCGGCACGCTCTTCATCCAGTTCAAAAACGAGGCTGGCAAGAAGATCAAAGGCGTCAGCAAAATCCCACGCATGGCGGGCACCCACGCCCAATGGGAAGACAAGGTCCTGGAATTTGAAGTGCCCGATGGTGCACATAAATTCGAAGTCATGCCCGTGCTGTTTAACGTCAAGGCAGGCACCATGGACTTCGATGATTTCACGCTCGAATTCGTTGACTGATTTCAAACATCAAAACTTGCAACCAAGCAACACAAAAAGCACAGGCTCATCACCTGTGCTTTTTTCTTTCCCATCATGGACAGCCATGCGAGAAAATGCCTGAAAATTCTGAGTGATCTACTTGACTTTTACAAATGCTACGCAAAAATAAACCATAGTTATTGCATAGCATTTAACCAAGCATTTCAGGTATCACTTCATGACCACCCAGGCAGCAAGCCCTAAAAAATTCAAATACCAGAATGTCAAAAGCACGATTCTGGACATGATTGGTCAACTGGATCCGGGCGCCAAAATGCCTTCTGAACGCGAACTGGCCCAGGAAAACCAATGCAATATGCAGACCATCCGCAAAGCCATGTCGTTGCTGGTGGAGGAAGGTCGCATCGAACGACGCGTCGGGTCAGGCACCTTCGTCACCGAGCGTCATTCGGCAGCCCCCAAAACACGACATGTCGGCATCCTCCTGCACGCTCAAGCGGATGCCTATGCACTGCGGATCAGCAGTCTGATTGACCAGGAAGCAGCGAACGAGAAAGTCACGCTGCACACCCAAATCGTCCACGACTTTGACGACAGCGCAAACAAGGCCATTGCAACACTCAAAGCCATTGGCTGTACCTGCGCGATTGTGCCCTGGTTGCCCTGGGATCAAAACCAACCCCTGGCAGAGCTGGTGCGGCGATCCGATATCCCTCTGACCATCCCGATGCTGCTGCCCGGCTTGGAAGATCATTGCTTTGCCACTCCCAAGACCTTCGGCCAATCGGATATCAAATTCATACAACTTGCCGGCGAGTATTTTCATGAGATGGGTTACGACCACATTGCTTTCATCGGGCCACTGGTTCAAGGTAATGACATCGTCGAACGCAAGATCATTGGCTACACGCAATTCATCAGCAAACATCAACTCGACAACCTCTGCCATCTTGTCCCCATGGACAATCATGCGATCAACGCGTTAGCTCAAAAACTTGCCCGATTCGCACCGAAACTGGCGGTGACCTGTTTTGACGATTCACATGCGATTCGCTTCATCACCGCGATGCACAAGATCGGACTGCAAGCCCCGAAAGATTTTGTCATTCTCGGCTGGGGCGATACATCATTGGCCCCCACCTGTGACCCCCCGCTTTCAAGCCTGTCAGGCAATTATCGCGTGGGTGCAAAATGGATGCTCAAAAATGCCATCGGCCTGGTGCGCGGGCAAGTCATGCAGGAGCCCAAATCCGTTGGCCTGAAACTGCATCTGCGTCAAAGCTGTGGCGGGATGCAACTGACCCCTGAAACGCGTAACCAAATCCTGGACAAAGTCGGTTTATCACTTCGCAAACAATCGGAGCATGAATCATGATCGAAAGACAATGCCGTTATGGTTTCACTCTCATCGAAGTGCTGGTTGTGATCTCGATCATCTCACTACTCATCGCAGTCCTGCTTCCTGCATTGGCCAAGGCGCGCGAATCATCACGCAAAATCGAATGCGCCTCGCGCATGAAGCAGATCGGCGTGGTGACGTTCACATACGTGGGAGACTACAACAACTGGCTCCCCTTCCTGCCGGACTACTGGAAGTATCGTTTGGATGATTACGTCAAACTCAACTATGGCATGGGGCAGATCTTTTACTGTCCTGACGCCCTGCCTATCCCGCGTAACAAATACTCAAGCACCAACAAAGCCTACTCCGCCAACTTCTGGATCAACCCGGCCTTCTCCAGCCAATCAGGTAGCTACCGCTATGCCTGGAAAATCGACCAACTGGAGCTCTACCGAAAAAGCCCGTTAAGCGACATCAACTGGGTCAAAGAATCCCGCGTCATCGCAGACTGGAACTACACCTGTGGCAACTACAACGTTGGCACATACTACCGCCACCTTTCCGATACACAGGCCAACCTGCTTTGGCTCGACGGCCATGTCACTTCGCTGATGAATTAGCCCACGATTCGTCCCCCTGATCGATCAACAACGACACAGAGCCGCGCACGCAGTAAGCGGTCAAGCGTTAGACAACTCCAACCCAATAAAAAAGCCCAGGCGATATACCTGGGCTTTTTCATTGATTGCGTTGCTTTGAAAGTCTAAGGCTTGGCCGTTGGGTCACTGGCTTTTTCAGCGTTGGCAAGTACGTCAATGACGTTCGATCCAATGGTGATCGTCACCGTGTCAAACATCCAGACACTTTGGCTACGCGTTGCGACGGCATGTACCTGGCCTTGCCCATTGGGCCCCGATACCGAGTAAAAAATGTCTGCATCGCCAGCTGAGTTCTGAATGTTGATATTGCCGGAGACAAAGAATCCC
>JBICHS010000494.1:0-6087 GCA_043101135.1 Phycisphaeraceae bacterium JB051 | reverse complement strand
AAAGAAGCTGGCAAAAAAGCCATCGTCATCACCAAAGATTTGAACGTCCGTCTCAAAGCCCACTCGCTGGGCATCAAGACCGAAGACTTCGAAGCACAGAAAGTCGATGCGGAAAGTCTCTACAGCGGGTTTATCTCGCTGAAGGTCAGCTCCAGCATCATCGACACGTTGTACGAAGAGAAGCAGCTTCCCATCGAATCCATCCGTGAGCATCTGGTCCGCAAGACCGATGACGGCAAGGAAGTCGGCATTGACCTGTGGGCGAATCAGTTCGTCCAACTGCTTGATGATCTTGACGAATCGCATACCGGCTTGGGTCGCGTGCTCGGTGACACCGATCACATCATCCCGGTGCATGGCCCGCGTAAACCTGTGTTCGGCATACTCGCGCGAAACCTGCAACAAACCATGGCGATGGATTTGCTGCTTGATGATGACATCAAACTCATCACGTTGCTGGGTTCTGCCGGTACCGGTAAAACGCTGCTTGCCATCGCTGCAGGCATGCACAAAGTGATCTCCGAGCAACGTTATGACAAGCTGCTCGTTGCTCGCCCGATCATGCCGATGGGGCGTGACATTGGTTATCTGCCTGGTGATAAGGATGAAAAATTGGCCGCCTGGATGCAGCCGATTTTCGACAACCTGTCCTACCTGCTCTCCACGCGCAGTGTTGGTTCACAGCATGCTGAAAGTCGCAGCGCTGACATCCGCGTGCAGCAGTACATGGACTCAGGCCAAGTGGTTCTCGAACCGCTCACCTACATCCGTGGTCGTAGCATCCCGCATCAGTTCATGATCGTTGACGAAGCACAAAACCTCACGCCACACGAGATCAAGACCATCGTCTCACGTGCAGGTGAAGGCACCAAGATCATTCTCACCGGTGACGTAGGCCAGATCGACAACCCGTATCTGGACTCGTCCTCCAACGGTCTTGCTTACATCGTTGAACGCCTCAAGGGTGAACCGATGATCGGCCATGTGACATTGGCCAAGAGCGAACGTTCGGAACTGGCATCGCTGGCAGCAATCAAGCTCTGATAGCTGATACCGCAAAAACCCACTTAAAAAGCATCAAGACAACTTGGTGCTTTTTTTATTGGGTTAGCGCAGCATTAAAAAATGGAATGATTCATCGCTCCGATTTGTTAACTCATATACCAATCTGAAACTTGTCAGTGATCTGACGGTACAATGAAGTACGCAGATCATGACACGAAAGAGGGTCTCAATGTCCGAAACACAAAAACAATCGCAGTCAGATCCGGCTGGGGGTAAACCGAAAAAGAAACGTCGCTTGCTCAAGATCATCATCGCTTTGCTGGTGATCATGATGCTTGGCATCGTTTGCCTGCCGATGCTGCTTTCCGGGCCGTTCAAAGGCGTCGTTGTCAGTCAGATCAATAATCAACTCAATGGTAGCGCGACCATCGACAGCATGTCGCTTGCATGGTTTTCCGGCCAGCAGATCAGCGGATTGAAAATCAATGATGCTGCTGATCAAAACGTCATCGACATTGAAAAAATCGACCTGCCCGATGTCTCACTCTGGGGCCTGATCTCAGGCAATCGGGACATGGGCAACATCACCATTCACATCAACAACATCAAGGCAGTCGTTGAACGTGATGGCAAACTCAATCTCGAGAAACTCGCCAAGCAATCTTCGTCCGGTTCGTCTGGTTCATCGACTTCCTCGTCCTCTGAATCATCAATGCCCAGCGCCGGTGAAGTCGGCGTTGCTGCTTTGGTTCCTGAGGAAGTGGCTGCCAAGGTGCAGTTGGTCATTGACAAGCTGACTTACGAATCGCCTGATGATCCGACAGCGACCATCTCCGACTTCCGTGTGGATGTGGCAGTGGATGGCAGTGAACCCATCGTCGGGAAATTGGCAACAACGCTGGCGTACGGCCCCTTGCGCGGGACAGCATCTTCTGATGTCACCATCGACAAAATGGCCAACCTCTCAGGTACGCGACTGACCATGGATGTCACCCCGCAGGCCTGGTCTGAATTTGCCCAACAATCCAAAGCCAAATTGCTCAAACCCTTTGGCGTTTCCCTTTCGATTCCCACGCTCAAAGTCCCTGCCCTGGCTGGTAAAGCGGGGCTCAAAGATCTGATGGCTCAGGTCAACTTGGAAGTCACTGACGTACTGCTGGTTGCTGCTGATGAAAAGCTCGGGACGCTTGAGCTTTCAGGTACGCAGCTTGCCATCGAGGCCGATGGCACGGCCAAGCCTGTCACCGCTTCGTTCAAAGGGCAAGTCACGCAAAGCAATCAGCCGGGCAAGTTTGATTTGAATATGACCTTGGAAAATGTGCTCGAAGAACTCTCCGAACCGCAGTCCGATTTTTCCAATGTCAAAGCGCGCATCGTCGGTGATGTGTCGCAAGTCGGCCTTGCCATCTTCGATGAACTCTTTCAGCAGAACGGCTTGATCCGCAATGCCATTGGCCCGACGTTGACGGCCAGTGTCGAATCACAGTTGCAGTATGACGCGACCGGTATCCCGCAAGGTTACATGAACCTCAAGGCAACCGCGCAGTATCTCAACGCGGACATGGCGCTGAGTATCGGCCCTGATGGTGTGAGCCAGAAATCGCCGGGCATTCTACAAATGCAGATCACGCCCGACCTCTATGCAGCAGCAACACAGCTTAAGGCTGATCAACCCAACATACTCAACCAAACCTTTGGCATGGTGTTTAAAATCAACACGCTGCATATCCCACGTGTCAATGAACAATGGGAAGTCCAAAACGCCAGCATCGACATGGCGCTGCAGCTTGATGATGTTTTGCTTCGCACAAAGCCTGATGTCGAAAGCAAAGCGATCATCAAACTCGGTAAGCCTTCGTGGACCATTAAAAGTAAGTCCGTCGGTAAGGCTGTCGCAGTCAATGGTGGTTTTGAAGTGTCGATGGCAGGGGGGCTGCCGGGCAAGTTCGGTATGGACTTGACCGCGGATAATTTGCTTAAAGACTCGGGCAAGCTCAATACCGATGCGGCGCGAATCAAGGGCAATCTCACGCTCCTACCGTTGCAAATCCCGCAGGTCACCCCTTTCCTGGCGGCACTCAAATTCAACGTCAACAAGCTGGTCAACCATGTCATCGGCACCAAGCAGAGCATCGAAATGGATGTTCGTCTGCTCCCTGAGGATGCCAATGCCCTGGCAACCAAAGTGCCCAATATGCAGGTGCAATTCAAGACCACCAGCTTTGCCATCAACACCAATGTCAAGGCAACCATCAAGCAGGATTTACTCACGCTTGATCCAAGTAGTGAACTGGATGTGAAACTCACACCCGAGTTGTTTACCTTCCTGACCAAGCCCCGTGAAGACAACCCGCAGGTAGCTGCAAGCGAAACGATCCCAACCCCTGCGCCCGCGACAGCAACCACACCTGTGGCACTTGCGACAGCAACACCTGCCGAATCGCCAGCAATGGGTTTGGCCAAAGCGGTTATGCTCAAGGGACGCGTCGAGCAATTGCGTTGGCCGCTTGATCCATCGCAAAATCAGCAGGCCAGTGTCGCGGTTTCATTGACTGCGGATCGTATCGAGCCCACGGGTTTGCCCGGTGGTTTGAGCACGTCCATGCGTGATTTGAAGTTGATGATTGGTAAAGGTTCGCCGGTCTCAACGATCCCAGTCAAACTCACAGCCCAGATGTATGAGCAGAACAAGGCTGCAGGGAATCTGAATGTCACCTTGGCTCTGATGGATTTACTCAATCAACCCTCGGCAAGCGATCTTGCTTTGAGCATGAAGCAGATTCCCGTGGCTTTGATCGATTCACTGTCCGGCATGGACGGCAAGCTCTACGCGCTTCTGGGCAATCGCATTGATGAACTCAAAGTCCAGGCCAACGGACCATTGGATCAGAACATGACGGTTGCGGTTTCAGCGTTAAGTGAAAATCTCAACGTGCAGACACAGGTCCAACTCTCTGAACAGGCGATCACCGTCAAGCCCGGCAGCACGGTTGCGTTGAACGTCACCCCGCAATCACTTGGCTTACTTAACAAAGCCATCAACCCGCAGTATAAAGCCAGTGATGCCACATGGCAGTTGACCCAACCCACGCAGCTAAAACTCAAGTTGCCAAAACTCGTTTTGCCCAAGGATGCCAGCAAAATCAATCAGACACAGTTGGGAGTGGATGTCACCGCATCGACCATGAACTTTGCCCATCGCACACTCAAAACCACGCTGTCGATTGCTGATTTCAAACTTGCGTTGGATGCACAAAAACTCACCGACCCGATCTTCGCTCAACTGGACGCCAAGATCAATGGCAAGGATGAGTCTGGTAAAGCGTATCAAAGCGACATGATCAGCAAGACCACGATTTTGAACCTGATCAATGACAAGGGGGAAGTCGATGCGTTGCATGCGACGGTGAAGACGAATACGTCGATTCCGAAGTTGCCGATTGAGTTACTTGATAGTCTGCTCAATCAGCAGGGCAAGCTTGCGGGGATCATCGGTCCCACAGCACGCGTTTCTGCAAAGGGCAGTTATCCCGGTGAGTTGAACCTGGAATTTGTTGGTGACAACACCAGTATCTCATTACCTGCAAAGATTGATACTGATCGCAAAATGACGCTGCGTGAAGATGCGGTCGCCACGATTCAGGTCAATAAGGATACCGCTGAGGCGTTACTCAAGTATGGCAACCCGATTTTGATTGATGCTACCGAATCGCGCGACCCGGTGACCGCGATCATCAGTGCCAAGACGTTCTCCGCACCATTAGCCAATTTCGATATCAAGAACGTCGTCGCTGACATCCAACTCAAACTCGGCACGATCAGCTTGCAGGACAGTTGGCTGCTCAACAGCATGGGCGAAGGGCTGGGCAAACTCGATAAGGCGCTTAGCATCAGCTCCAAACAGGATGCGGTCTTCACACCGTTGACGATTACTTTACGCGATGGCGTCACGCAGACCAATGACATGTGGATGCAGATCAACGATGTGAAAGTCTTCGGCAAAAGTCGCATCGATACACTCACCATCGGCACCCAAGGCAGCGTTGATCTGATCAAGAGCACCGCCAACATGGGCTTGGGTTTGCCTGCTGAGACGTTTTACAGCTTTGGAAGCAGTCTGCGAAAGTACATCAAGCCAGACACTGTTTTTGAAATGCCGCTCTCCGGCCCGTTAAACGGCGTTCAACTTCAAGGACTCGACAAGCTGGCGATCAGCCTTGCAGCAACCGTGGCAGGCGGTGAACTCGGTGGCAGTTCCAACGGTGGTTGGGGGGCATTGCTGGGCCAAGTCGCAGGACAGGCACTCTCAGGTGGCAAGAGTTACACCGAATATCAATCCCAGAGAACCTGGCCGAATAAACCTGTGATCAAACAGGAGCAAACACAAGTGGATACGGAATCTGCGGCCCAATCCACAGAGCAGTCAACAACACAGACCACGCAAACCCAACAGTCTCAAACGCAAACGCAACAGCTTGATCAGTCCAAGCAGCCTGCTCAAGAGAAGTCTGAAAAGCAGAAACGTCGCGAAGAAATCGGTAAGACGGTGGATTCGTTGATTGATCTGTTTAGCAAGTGATCAAGTTGATGGTGATCTGTGCGCAACACGTCCCTGGGGTTAAAACCCCAGGGCTTTATTTCAAGGTTTGAGATTGGGTTGGTGTTGCGTATGCACATTAAAGCCCGTGGGCTTTCGTCCGTGAGGCCATGCATGTTCGTTTTCTTAATTACTCATCGTCATCTGCAAACAAACGCTTTTTCGCCAAACTTGCTGCGCTGGATTCCTTGCGGGCGTTGGCGATGATCTGCGCTAATTCGTAATCCGCCGGTTCGGTGATCTTGAGGTTGATTTGTTCACCATCGACGACGAAGACCGTTTGTCCCATGGCTTCGACGAGTCCTGCATCGTCGGTGATCTGAGCGGTGTCGGTGTTGCCTTCGTCGATACTCTTGTATGCCTTTTCCAGAAGCGAACGTTCAAAGACCTGTGGGGTTTGAACAAGGACGACGTTGTTGCGGTCAATGGTTTGGGTGACCTTGGTGACATCGACGGTGACTTTGCCTGCACTGCCGAGGATGGCA
>JBICHS010000493.1:0-3305 GCA_043101135.1 Phycisphaeraceae bacterium JB051 | reverse complement strand
AGTTGATTAACTGGTTGGCTTCCTCATCGGAGAGTAACCCACTGTCGATGGCAGCGGCGATGACCTGAATCTGCACCGTCGACTGATCAATGCTGGCGATCCGAAGCAGATCCAGTTTCTTTTGTGGCTGACACTCGGCCAAACCGAGTATGCCATGGATTTTCAGGATCGGGTGTGGATACCGGGCCAACTCTTCAAAGAGGGGGGCCAACTGTGGGTCCTTGAGCTGACGCAGTGATTTGAGCAAAGGGATTTCCCGTCCCTTGTATTGCTCTTTCATCGCTGAGTGCAGCAGGTAGATGGCAGAGTTGGTCGTCAGTTCGCGTTCATCAGCAGCACGTGCCAAAGTCGGCAGGAGCATACTCAGAATCAGGATCAGGCAGAATTTTGGCGTGGACTTCATAGTCAATAGTTTAGCATTATTTGGGGCGGTTCGTGTCTTGTTTATCGGCAATTAACCTGTGATGAGCGTATCTTTCGTGGACTTTGTGGCTGATGTGGATGTCATCGCAGTGCGGGTCATTCCCCTCATCTCAGTGCATGGTTCTGATTCATACCCGCAATCCACTGGTAAGTTGCCTTGGTTCACTATTGACCTTGGGGCATCTTTGCGTCACAATTTCAGACTTGCGTTATTTTTGATACGAGAAAAACACCATGTCCTACGAACGTGACAATATCGCCAAACTCCAGGCTTATGTCCCTGGGGAACAACCGCAGACCGGCACCGTGATCAAGCTCAACACCAATGAGCATCCGGACCTGCCGCACCAGGCGGTGATCGATACGCTGCGCACGTTCGACCCGGAACTGCTTCGCCGTTACCCGTCGCCAACCGCCAAACCGTTTCGCGAGTTGGCTGCCAAGGTTCACGGCGTGACGCCCCAGCAGGTCATTGCAACCAACGGTGGTGATGAACTGTTGCGATTGTTCCTAACGGTCTTTACCACGCCCGGTGGTAACGGCATCGGTGTCAGTGATCCGACGTATTCGTTGTATGAGGTACTCGCTGGGATTCAAGACGTGCCAGTAACGCGTGTCCCGCGATTGGATGACTGGTCGATCCCCAGTGACTTTGCAAGCAAGCTCAACGACGCGGGGGTGAATCTGGCGTTCATCGTCAACCCGCATGCTCCCACCGGCAGACTCGAGTCCGTGGACACCATCCGCAAGATCGCGTCCGAGTTCAACGGCGTTTTGGTTATTGACGAAGCGTACACCAACTTTGCAGAGCATGACTGCCTGGAACTTGTCCGCGAGGGAAGTGGGCTGGACAACCTGATCCTGCTGCGCACGCTGAGCAAAGGCTACTCGCTGGCAGGTCTTCGTTATGGCTACGGCATTGCATCCAACCCTGAATTAATCGCTGCGATGGACAAGGCACGTGACAGCTACAACACCGATGCACTATCCCAGGCATTGGCGTGTGCGGCACTGGGAGCTCATGAACAAGTCGCAGCCAGTTGGCAGAAGATCAAGGCTGAACGTCAACGTTTGACTGACAGCTTGGTTGAACGTGGTTGGTCCGTGCTTCCCAGCCAGACCAACTTCATTTTGGCGACCGCACCGGCTGGCGTTGATCATGCTGTGCGAATTTATCAGACGCTCAAGGAAAACGGCATCTTTGTGCGATACTTTAATCATCCGCGCTTACTGGATAAGCTGCGCATCACCATCGGATCGACGCAGCAGAATGATGCCTTGATTGCCGCTTTGGATAACATGAATTGAGAAGCCCCATGGCAGACCGTATTGCAAAAATCGTCCGTAAAACCAACGAAACCGACATCACCGTCGAGATGAATCTTGATGGGAGTGGTTACACCAACAACACAGGCGTCGGCTTCTTTGATCACATGCTTGATCACGTTGCCCGCCATGGTCAGATTGGTTTGAACGTGACCTGCAAAGGTGATTATCACATCGACGATCATCACTCCGTCGAAGACGTGGGCATTGCACTTGGACAAGCACTCATCGAAGCGCTTGGTGATAAGAAGGGCATTGAACGCTACGGTTTTGCTTCCGTCCCCATGGATGAAGCACTGGCACGCGTGAGCCTGGATTTGTCAGGCCGCTTTGCATTGGTCCTGGACATCAAGCCCGAAGGCTTCCAAATGCCTGGCACCAAGATCGGCACGTTCGATACGCAACTGGTGCAGGAGTTTTTAAACGCCTTTGCTCAGGCTGGTAAATTCAACCTCCACGTCGAAGTCCCACACGGCACCAATCAGCACCACATCGCTGAAGGCATCTTCAAGGCTTTGGGGCGCGCCCTGCGTCAAGCCATCGAAGTCACCGGCGATCAAATCCCTTCAACCAAGGGTTCGCTGTAATTCATCTTTTCGCGATGAATCAACAACACTGAAAACCGCTTGCGGTTTAGCGCGATCACTGTATCAATTTTCAGTCGTGATCAATGAACTCACACCGTCAGCGATTGGCCGAGCAACTCGCTCAGCGGTTTGAGATCCGATTGCTTGTTGAAGTTTTTGAATTGGACTTCGTCTTCTTCGAAGTGCAGGAAGGTTTTGCCGATGGTGGGGTGGTCGGCAATTTGGGATGGCCCACCTTTTCCTTCAGCGATGGCTTGATCGACGATCTTGTTGGCAATCCCGCCACGCCATGCGGAGGGGAAGGGTTCAACTTGCCCGGACTTTTCGCCCAAGGCCCATTTGAACATCAAGGCGGACTGCTGATCCGAGAGATTCAAACAGTTGTTGAGGACTGCCAGTAGTTCACAGGAAACCAGTGGCATGTCCGCAGGCAGGACCAGTAACGCATCGCCGGGTTGCGCTTCATGAAGCAGGGCAGCGATCCCGTTAAGCGGTCCTTGATGCGATTGTTTATCGATGATGATTTTGTCGAACAGCTCCGCGCCAGCTGGTTGAGGTTGATCCGGAGCCAGACTCAGCCAGCATGCATCAAGCCCCAGAGAAGCATATTTTTCGCAGAGCCATTGGAGCACGGGAATTTGATCGATTTTGACATGCAGCTTGCTGCGCCCAAATCGTTTGCTTTCACCACCCGCCAGAATACAGAGAATCGTTGCCATATAGGATTGAATCTTGTTGCTGAAATCCGTTGTGTTGTTTATTGGATACTGCTGGTTCGTTCACAGCTTACAACGTTGCCTTGATTTTGGCTAGCAAATCTGTGGCTTGTTCTGGTTCGAGTTGTCCTGCAGGCCAATCAATGCCCAGTCCGGCGTTATCGGTTTTGGGGATGATGTGAAAATGCACATGGCCGACGGCCTGGTGAGCGAGCTTGCCGTTGTTTTGGAGGATGTTGAAATCATCGGTCCC
>JBICHS010000492.1:0-8577 GCA_043101135.1 Phycisphaeraceae bacterium JB051 | reverse complement strand
TGACATCTGGTGCTCAAATATCTCAATGAACGCACACGTTTTTACCGGAGGTGGTATCAGATTCGCTTAATGCTCATCTGGCGGCTTGTGTCTTATCAAGAAATTTTGTCTTGAAATCTGTGTTGATCTGTGTGCATCTGTGGCTAAAAATGCCTTGAACACAGAAATGAATGATTCGCAGCTAGCGTGACATTCCCGATCATTTCACTTGGGCAAGCTCCACGATCTTGCGGTAGTTTTCGCGGTAAAACAGTGTCCAATCCAGCCGATCCTTGAGTTGTTGATCGTGATCGCTCCAACGCTTTTTCAGAGATTGGTAATGTGCCTCAATCGTGTCGACCACCTGCTTGCGTTGTGGGTGATCCGTGGACTGCATGATGGTTAACCAGTTGGCTTGCAGGTCCGGCGAGCCCCATTTGAGCTGCAGTGGCTGAGGCATGGCATCGAAGAGTTCAAGCATTTTTGCTTTGACCGGATCATCATCAGAAACCTTGTTGATCGCGGCCCAGGCTTGGCCGAGCTCTTCATGAATGTCGATGGCAAGACAGTGTGCAATGGGTGCCACATAGGAATAATAATTGGGCGTTCCACCTGGGAAATCGCGGGCGATCTCAAACGGCGTGATCTGTGGGTCCGTCCAATTCCTGGCTTCTTGAGCCGTGTAAAGATCACGACGAATCGGTTGGCGGCGAAGCTCAAATGTCGTCGGACCGTTGGGCGTACCGATGCGACGTTGCCAGAGTTTTTGCGTGTCTTTCTGGAGAATCCAGACCACGAATTCGTTGGCCAATTCCTGTTGCGGTGCGCCACGGAGAATACAGATCGGGTCGGCTGTCACGGCGGTGACGAACGGCGGATCAACATAGCCCACGCGATTCCCACCCACGGCACCGGCCTGATATCTGCCATAAAAATCGATGCACATACCAGCAGCAGCTTCACCGGAGGAAACGTCCACGGGCACCTTGGATGAACCAGACGTGAAATAGCGGGCGTTGGCAAAGATACGACGCAGGTGCGCCCAACCTTCATTCCAACCGGCACGCCGAAGGATGGTGTTATACGTCTGAGCCAACGAGCCGGAGTGCGCGGGGTCCGCCAGCGCTAACCAGCCGTGATAGCCAGGATCTTCCAGGTCCGCCCATGTGGTGGGTTCAGGAAGTTGACGCATCTCAAGGACATCACGGTTATAGACAATGCCGAAGCTTGAGAGAACAACACCGCACCAATAAAGCTTGGGGTGATGCAGGGGTTCGCCGCCGATGTTGTCCTTGGGATAAACCTGTTTGAGCATGCCGTCGGGGAGCTTGATGGGTTCGACGATCATCTCGCGTTCGTCCTGCCCATCAACGACAACGCCCTTGGCAAGTTGGTTGTGTTCGTAGTCACCACCACCGAAGAACAGGTCAATGCCGATACCTTCGGCGGCATAGCCTTCAGCAGCCTTGGCGGTGAAGTCAGCGATGACCATCTTGCGCAGGTCACTGGTTCCCCCACTGGTACGCCAGTCAAAGCCGATGGCTTCTTTACCAAGCGCTTTGCGGTAGGTGTTAAACGCGTTGGCCACTTCGCTGCGGATCTGTTCATTGTGTGGCGTGATGATCACCAAACGTGCTGAACCGTCGGGATTACCTGCAGTATGCGAGGCATCGGCGGGTCGGAAAATAAACGGCACACCGAGCACAATGCCCAGTAAGCCAAGGATGATGATTCGAGGTAACCAATCGCGCATATTCCAGTCCTTTTGGTCTAAACCTTATCAGCAAAACACCTCAGCGCCCATCTCAAACCATCGCAGCTTGCAGGACTTTAACAGTGGTCTGCTCGATGAGTTGCCCGGCGTTGGCCATCGAGACTTCCGGTGCAAGCCCCGGGCCGATGATGTGATATTCGGCCAAACCGGCATCGAGTGTGCGATCAGCTTCATCGCCGGTACAACCAACGAGTGCAACCGTGCGGATACCTTGCATGTTCGCCCGACGCGCAACGCCCAGACAGGCTTTACCCTGCAGAGATTGACCATAGAGCTTGCCTTCGCCGGTCAAGCACAGGGAGGCACCAATGCAGCGTTCGTCGAATCCAATGGTGTCGAGCACCAGGTCAATGCCGCGTTGCAGTGTCGCATCCACAAATGCCAGTAAACCAAAACCCAACCCGCCTGCAGCACCGGAACCGGGCAGTGATGCAAAGTCCCCGCCAACGAGTTCTGCGAAGTAGACCAACGCCTCATCAAGCATCTCCACCATGGATTGGCTGGCACCTTTTTGCGGGCCATACACCACCGAAGCGCCCAACGCGCCGGTGAGTGGATTGTTCACATCACAGGCTGCAGTCACCTGTGTCCAATCCAGGCGCGGATCAAGATGCGACTTGTCGATGCGTTCGACGGTGGGAAGCATTGAGCCGTTCATCGGTTTTTCGATTAGCACGCCTGTCCGGTCAAAGAATTGGACACCCAGCGCCTGAGCCATGCCTGATCCACCGTCATTGGTGCAACTGCCACCGATGCCCATGACAATGCGATGCGCCCCAGCGGATAAGGCTTCGCGGATCAATTCCCCCACGCCGTAGGTGGTGGTCAATGACGGATTACGTTTTTCTTTGGGGACCAGATGCAAACCTGCAGCCTGCGCCATTTCGATGACCGCGGTGAGTGGTTGGTGTTCCTGTTCCCCCAGAATGCCCCACACTGCGGTAACAGGACGACCCAACGGGCCGGTGACTGAGGATTGGCGATAGGTCCCGCCGGTGGCATCGACCATGGCCTGGAGCGTGCCTTCCCCGCCGTCTGCAATGGGACAAAGTTCGATATGTGCTTCGGGATAGACTTGCTGAATCCCACGTTGCATGGCGATGGCAGCATCGGTAGCCGAGATCGATTCTTTAAAACTGTCAGGTGCACAGATGATTTTCATTACTGATAGTTTACAACCTCAATCCAAGCCAATGCAACAGATCGCGCTAAACCACAAGCGGTTTTGCTGAAAGTCAATACAATGTCGTCATGACCACAGATTTTGACATTCAAATGATGCAACGCGCTTTGGAACTGGCTCAAAAAGCAGCGGATATCGGTGAGGTCCCCGTTGGGGCCTTGGTTTGCCAGCATGAGAAAATCATTGCCCAGGCGTCCAACCGACGTGAGCTTGATCAGGACCCGGTGGGACACGCGGAAATTCTGGCGATCCGCGAAGCTGCCAAAGTCCTCGATAGTTGGCGGCTTGATGACTGCACGTTGTATGTGACGCTTGAGCCGTGTGCGATGTGTGCAGGGGCGTTGGTCAATTGTCGCCTGCCCAGACTGGTCTATGGTGCGACGGACCCGAAAATGGGCTGCGTGGATACGCTATATCAATTGTGCAATGACAACCGGTTTAATCACAGCGTGGAAGTGGTCGGCGGCGTTATGGCTGCCGAAACCGGGCAGATTCTCACGGACTTTTTCCGGGAACGACGCAAGAAGAATCGACCGCCCAAGCCGCGGGCGCCGCGTGAGTGATTGGTGTGTGGTTGATTCGCAGGAGCGCTAAACCACAAGCGGTTTTTATAGCGGTTTGGATCACATAAATCCGGCGTCGCGGAGTTTATCCATGGTGATGCCGTCAGCGGATGATTTATTGCGCGTCAGCCAATGCAGAATCGTCTTGGCAACAATGTCGGTTTCCAGATTCACCATCTGCCCTGCTGCTGCATCCTTGAGCGTGGTCAGTGACAACGTCGTGGGAATCAATGCCACATCAAACGTGTCCGATGTTAATGATGCCAAGGTCAGACTCACACCATCAATACAGACCGAGCCCTTGGGGACAATGGCATCAAGCAGATCAGCAGGCGGCTGCACCGTGACGCGAAATTCCTGCGGTGTCGAGGAGACTTTGACGATGCGTCCCATACCATCGACATGTCCCTGGACGATGTGCCCCCCCATGGCCGTGTTGGCGGTGAGCGAGGATTCAAGATTCACCGCGTCCCCGACACTGAGCATGCCCAGTCTGGATTTACTGAGTGTTTCGGAGATCACATCAAAGCTCAGTTGATTAGCGTTCTGCTGCGTCATGGTTAAACAAACACCGCTGACGCAGATGGAATCGCCGTGTTCAAACTGGCCGTTACGGGGTTTCCAATCACCGACGTTGACGATTAAACGCTTGCCGCCGGGGACGGAGGTGATCATTTCAATACGGCCGATGGTTTCTACAAGTCCGGTGAACATGGGCGTATTGTACATGCTAATTTCGATCTCATCGTCCAATTGCCAAAATTCATTCGCCAAACGATTGGAAAAAAGACCATCTGGCTTATATGATTCTATTCTTCCATCTCCGCTAGCAACTGTTCATGGGAAGGGTAGTGCGTGGCGCGACGAATCAATTTGTGTTTGTTCTTACTGGCAATGTTCATGGGCTTGATCAGCACGTCTGTGAATGCTCAGCAACCCAGGCTTGTTTCATCAGGTACGATTGCAGGACCGGGCGTGGTCACTCAGGGGGACTGGGGTATCGCGACCACCACCGTGATCAATCCGTCCACACAGGATCAGAAACTGCTGGCTGCGGTGACGTTCACCAAAGACGCACGCATGTCCAACATCCAGTTTGCACGAGAATTCTGGATTCCTGCTGGTAGTGTCCGAGAAATACAAATCCCCTTCCGGGCACCAGACTTCTCAGCCAATGCCAAGGCTGTGGATGCACAGGTGCAGTTGCTTGACACCTCAGGCACGTCCGACGTGTTTTTAAGTCGTGATGTTGCTTTGTATCGTGCTTCACAAACGCCGAAAATCAATGTCAAAATTTTCGCTCCCCAGTCTGCTGCAGGCTACGAGTTGGCGGGCAACCTTCGTGAACAATTAGGCAGTTCCCAAACTTACCTCACACTCAAAACCCAGAATGTCCCCACCGATGCGAGCATGCTCGACAATGTCCAGGTGATGATGCTCGGTGATGATGATCCGAATTTTGATCCGTTACAAATCGAAGCTGTCCGCCAGTGGATTCTCAAAGGCGGCCAGTTGATTGTTCTGCTGCCTGAAACGGGCATGGAAGTGACACGTTCGATTCTCGGTGAACATCTGCCGATGATGCTCGTGGATCAGACCAGTCAGAACAAGGCTGCGATGGTCGGCAGCAATGTTTTCAGCGACGGTTCACTGACCACACGCATCAGTAATAAAGTCCGCCAACCCAAGGGCTGGAACCTCAACGGTCTTCGAGCAAACACGGTGGACATCCACGGCGGTGGCACGCGTTTTCGCAGTGACAGTTCCAGTGATCAAGCCATCATTGACAACACCGTAGCCATCTCCGAACAATGGGCAACGGTACAGATCAAAGGTCGCGCACGCGTCCAGAGCAACAATCAAGCCTCCGGCGCGGTGCTGCGTTTTACGTTTCTTGATGCTGGCAAAAATCCCATTGGCGATGCGATTGATTTGACAAGCCGCGTGGGAACCGGGTGGCGTGAATATGATAAAAATCTGGATGTCCCCAACGGTGCCAGGCAACTGAAAATTGAAGTTGGTCTTGCCAACACCAAAGGAACACTCTGGGCTTCGGGTATCCAGGTGATCCCCGCAGGCATGCGATTTGAACAGCCCGTGGACTTCTGGCGTGTTCTGGCTCCGAGCATGCAGACGGAAGAAAAAATGATGATGGACGGCTGGCCGATGATGTTACGTGGCCAGATGGGTCGCGGCCGCGTCACGATCCTGACGCTTGGCGCCGACTACTGGAATGCTGCGAGCAAAGCAGGCAGCCGCGTGATCGACGAAGCCTTCCGCACACACAGTCGTTTCAATCAATCTGAACATCTGGTCAAGCCCGAAATTCTTGCAGAAGCTGGCACACAGCAGATTGGTTATGAAGTGCTCTCACGCACGCCGGTGATGGTGAGCCTGCTCGCCCTGCTGGGCATCATGATCATCGCTGCGATTGTGTTTGGGAAGAAGGGGCGCCCTGAGTTACTGGCACCGGTGAGTGTCGTGCTTGCTCTGGTTGTTGCAGGGGTGATCTGGTTTATGGGGATGACGCATCACCGCCAGACACCGTTGACGGTTGCCTCGGTGCAGCTTGCACAGATCGACCCGATTTCTGATTACGCAATCACCAATGCCGTGGTCTGCACCTACAGCCCATCACGATTGACCTCCCCATTACAGGCAACGCGTGGCGGGGTGATCTGGCCGGACCTTTCAGGTTCCACCGGGAAACTGCTTCGCATGCGTTGGACGGATCTGGATCAATGGCAGTGGGACAACCTGGAGTTACCCGAAGCGACTTTACGCAAGCACGAAATCGATCGTGTGATCCCGCTTGAGCAGAAGGTCAAAGCCGTTGCCAGCTTCAATAAGGATGGCATGATCTGCACGATCAGTTCTGGACCGTTTGCAGGTGTCGCACATCCGATCATTGCCAGTTTGAACAATCATGCGGTGGGCAAACTTACAGGCCATGACAATTTCGCCATCACCCCCGATCCCACGCTGGGACTGGATCAGTTTGTCACCGCTTCAACCATGTCGGCACAGGATATTCAGCGTCAGGAAATCTACCGCAATCTGATTTATCCCAACTCCGATGCACTGGATGTCAGTGCTTACCCCACCGAGCCTTCAGCATTGTGGTGGGCCCGTGCCATGGACATGGGATTCAAACAGGCTTCCAACGAAGCGCGTCAGCAGCAACAGGCTTTGGTCTGTGTGCCCTTGACGTATGAACGCCCTGCCCCGGGCACCACGTTTGTGATCCCCTCCCCGGTTCTGCAGGCCGACATCTTCCGTGATGCAGGTCGTGGGATGAGCACGGTGCTTAACCCGATGACCGGCCGCTGGACATCAACCATTTCACAGGAAGCAACATTCAAACTGACTTTCACTGTTCCTGAGGCTTTGTTGCCTTTAAAACCAGTGGATGGTGTTTTGGATATCGACTTTAAAACCCCCGGGCGAAGCCTGATTATTCGCGACAACCGCAGGCAGGAAATTGCCCGTCGCAAAGATTTGGCCAACCGGATCCAGATTCCTGTGAAGGCTGAGAATCTGGTCATCAACCGCAACGGGAAGATTGTGCTTGAGTTTGAAGTAACCATGCATCAGGATCTGGCCAACGCTCACATGTGGGACGCGTCAGGCGGTATCCGTCTTCAACTCACAGCCGTAACCGAATAAACGAATCGACTCATCAGACAAGACTCACAGTATTTGTCTGCACTCGCAGGAGATCAACATGTCATCAGAAGTTGTTGTGCAAACCCAGAACCTCACCAAACGTTATGGTGACTTCACCCCGCTGGATGCGTTAACCATCAACGTCACCCGCGGCAGCATCCTGGGCTTCATCGGCCCCAACGGTGCTGGCAAAACCACCACCATCAAAATCCTCGTTGGACTCTCCAAGCCCACCAGCGGCTCGGCATCCATCGCGGGGGTTGATTGTGTCTCGGGTGCCAAGCAGATCAAGCATCTGGTCGGATACATGCCCGACACCTTTGGTGCCTACGACAACATGCGTGTGCGGGAATACCTGGACTTCTTCGGTGCAGCGTTCAAGATTCCACGCAAGCAGCGTATGAAACGCATTGACGAAGTCATGGACATCACCGGCTCAACCTATATGAAAGACCGCTACGTCGAAGCCCTTTCACATGGTATGAAGCAACGATGCGCCATTGCCCGCACGATGCTCCACGATCCGCAGGTGCTCATTCTCGACGAACCGGCTAACGGCCTTGACCCCAACGCGCGTATCGACATGCGTCAGATTCTGCTGCGTCTGGCGGACATGGGTAAGACGCTCATCGTCACCAGCCACATTCTCCCTGAACTGTCGCGCATTTGTGACACCGTCGCCATCATTGCTTCGGGTAAGCTCCAGGCCTTTGGCACACTCACTGACATCATGCGGAACCTCAGCCAAAAGCGTCAGTTTGAAATTCAACTGCTCAAAGGTGAAAACGTTGACAAGGTCACCGGCCTGGTCAAACAGGGACTTGGTGAAGAAGCCGAAGTTGAAGCCTATGCGGCTGAAGCCATGGTGCGCATCACCACCACCCGCAGTGACGAAGACCTCACACGTTTACTCAAAGCGCTGACCAAGATGGACTTGGGCATCTGCCAGTTCCGCGAAGTGGTTCAGGACCTTGAAGACGCATTCCTCACCGTCACCGGCACAGGTCGCAAAGGTGCACATGGTCTGGAAAAGGCTTCAAGCCCCGTCCAGAATTACGCCAAGGCCGACGCCGCTGCCGAGTAGCACACCTGCACCGCATTAACATGCGGTGCTCAACAACTGTGCCTTTTTTACTAGTCCCTAGTCCCTAGTCGCTAGTCCCTAAACATGATTTCAAACCCCATCATTCAACGCGAACTGCTTGGCATGCTCCGCACACGCAAGGCTGTGATGATTCAGCTTCTGGTTGTGACAGTGCTCGCAGCTTTGGTCATTTTCCGTTGGCCAACTGATGCCATGGCTGATCACTCCGGCATGCAGGCTCAGCAGATTCTCCAACTCTTTGGTTACGGCCTGATGGTCAGCCTGGTCCTGCTGGCGCCGGTCTTCCCGGCAACGAGCATCGTCAAGG
>JBICHS010000491.1:0-4953 GCA_043101135.1 Phycisphaeraceae bacterium JB051 | reverse complement strand
CACAAAGTCCGACCTGGACATCGATGCCATGTTCGCGCAGTTTCTGTAGCCCCTGCCCTGCGACTTTGGCGAAGGGGTCTGCCATGGCGACGACGACACGTTTGACGCCTGCTTTGATCAGCGCATCGGTGCAGGGGGGCGTCTTACCGAAGTGACAACAGGGTTCGAGCGTGACATAGGCGGTGGCATTTTTCGTTGAGACTTTGCAGCTGGCCAGCGCGTTAGGCTCGGCATGCGGGGTGCCGAATCGCTTGTGATACCCCTGCCCGATTTTCTTCCCGGCTTTGACGATGACGCAGCCCACCATCGGATTGGGTTCGGCGGTCCCTTCACCACGTTTGGCAAGCTTGAGCGCCTGCTGCATCCATTTCATGTCGCTATCGGTTTTTGCCATGATGCGAACATGATAACAGTTGCAAAGCGATCCGGTACATGCAGGATCACAACTGATTTTGATTTGTCACCGTGATCAAACCGATACAATAAAAAGTGGACTTTAACCAACGGATGGAGCAACCATGTCCGAACGCCATGTCAGAATCTTTGGCAGAATCACATCCCTGCAAAAACAGATTGACCAGATGCTCGATCACATCTGCGAAACCGCGATGCTCTACCAGCAGTTGTTTGATCACTACCTCAATCAAGGTGCTGACGACGGCATGGAGAAGAAAGTCGAGCGTATTCTCGAACGCAAGCATCTGACCAGCGCATTATGCAAAGAGCTTGAAATCGCGCTGTACACGGACATGCTCATTCCCGATGCACGAGGTGATGTGCTTGAGTTGTTACATGCCTTGCATGACCTGATGGATCTGTACAAGGACCTGGCGGTGGACTTATCCATTCGTCAACCACGCTTTGCTCCAGAATTGAATCACGAACTGCTTGCTGCAGTCAAGCTCGTTACCGATGCGGTGGATCATCTGGTCAAAGCATCGCGACTGTTCTTTTCAGACTTTCGTTCGATGCAGCATGATCTGCACAAGGTCGCGTTTCTGGAAGGTGAAGCTGACGATCTGGTCAACAAACTCAAGCGAAAGATTTTCGCAACGGATGATCCGATTTACAAAAAACTTTTCCGATGCGAGATTCTGGATAACCTTGATGATCTGGCAGACTCGGCCAAGGACGTGTCGGAGATGTTAAGCATTTACGCGATCAAGCGTGCATTGTGATTGAAGATTAAAACCATCACGAATCGAGTGGCATGGATAGCAGTATTCTCATTTTTCTCTCAAGCGGCCTGTTTTTAGGTTGGAGTCTTGGGGCCAACGACGCAGCGAACGTGTTCGGCACGGCGGTGGGTTCGCGCATGGTACGCTTCGGGACCGCAGCGTTGATCTGCAGCATCTGCCTCACAGCGGGTGCGGTGATCGGTGGTGCGGGGGCATCACATGGCCTGGGCAAGCTCGGTTCCATCGGCACGTTGCCCGGCGCGTTCACCGTCGCATTGGCAGCAGCAGCAACCGTCTTATGGATGACGCGCGCAGGCTTACCCGTCTCCACCTCGCAGGCCATTGTCGGGGCAATCGTCGGTTGGAACATGTTTGCCAGCGTCACCACCGACAAGGCGGTACTCTCGAAAATTGCCATGACATGGGTGGCTTGCCCGATCCTCGGGGCGATCTTTGCCATGGTGTTGTATCAATTGCTCAAAGCCATCATTTACCTGTTTAAACCCCATCTACTGAGGCAGGACCAACTCACGCGCTACGGCCTGGTCCTCGCAGGCGCGTTGGGTAGTTACAGCCTGGGTGCCAACAACATCGGCAATGTCATGGGCGTGTTCGTGCCTTCATCCCCCTTTACCGACATCACGCTCGTTGGTGGGATCACGCTTAACAGCACGCAGCAACTGTTTCTACTGGGGGCCATCGCCATCAGTGTTGGTGTGTTCACCTATTCCAAGAAAGTGATGATGACTGTCGGGGACAGCCTCATGCCGTTAACACCGGTCGCGGCCTTGGTGGTGGTGGTCTCGCATTCACTGGTGTTATTCGTCTTTTCCTCAACCACGCTGCAGGACGTGATGGTGTCGATGGGGCTATTCAAAATCCCGCTGATCCCGGTGTCCAGTTCGCAGGCCGTGATCGGGGCGGTCATCGGCATCGGACTACTCAAAGGGATGCGCGGCGTGCGCCAGATCCGTTGGAGCGTGCTGGTGAACATCGCAGGCGGCTGGATGATGACCCCGATCGCAGCTGCGATTCTCTGCTATGTCCTGCTGTTTGTGATGCAGAATGTCTTTAATCAGGCGGTGATGTAGGGTCAAAAAGGGACTAGGGGAAGGCAATGGAAAAAAACAATCGCACGAATTTCAACGGCCTTGAGCCTAGTCCCTAGTGGCTAGTCCCTAGTGGCTTTTTACGTGTATTTACTCGTAAAATCCCCACGACATTTCCCATTGAACTCCCAGAGTCGTAACATACAACACATTCTATGCTTCGTTCTCTTACACGGTATTGATCATGCTCGACACCCGACTTTGTCTTAAATCCCTTTCACGCTGGCTCTCTGCTGCACAGGCCTATTGGGTCGAATTGCCCGACCACCCGGGGTTAGGTTTCTATGGCACGGGGTACAACACATGGGCGGTGCAGACCAACCAGAAATTCATCGCGGCGGCGGCAACCATGGCGGTGATGGATGACCGCAACACCGAACGCAATCTCTCGCAGGCACTCAGCGCTCTGCGCTACTGCCTGGGAACGCATAAGACAGGCCCGTTACCACTCACCGACGGATCACGGTGGGGGCATACGTGGATCAGCGTGCTCGGGCTTGAGCGCATGATGTATGTGTTCAAACTCCTTGATGAGCATCTGACCGACCAGGACAAAGCCGACGCCAAACGTGTGCTCACCAGTGAAGCGGATTGGATCGCGCATGATCTGGAACGCGGGGGCACCAAGGGCGTGCATGCCACCAAATGGGCCAAGGACGGCAGCAATGATCCTGAATCACACATGTGGAACGGCTCGTTTCTCTGGCGCATCGCACAGATGTACCCGGATCACGAAAACGTGGCAGACTGGGTCAAACAATCCGAGCTGCTGCTGTTCAATGCCATCACCACCGAAGCCGACAGTGATCATGAGCTCTACGTCGGCCCGCAGTTCTTCGAGAACTACGCGCTGGATCATCATGGCTATATGAACGTCGGTTACATGGTCATCACGCTGTCCAACGCAGCGATGCTTTACTTTGACTTGAAGCACAATGACTGGCCGATGCCTGAGCATCTGACGCATAACCTGGAAAAACTCTGGCGGGTGACCAAGAAAATGATCTTTGCAGACGGTCGCCTGGCTCGCATCGGCGGGGACACGCGCGTCCGCTATGCCTATTGCCAGGAATATCTGCTGCACACCATGATGATGGCAGCGGACATCTTCGGCGATACCCATGCGATGTATCTCTGCGCCAGCCAGCTGCAAACGTTACTCAAAGAACAGAACACCAACGATAACGGCAGCTACTACGGCAAACGTCTTGGCTATCTCATCAAGACCAGCCCGTACTACTACACACGCATCGAGTCCGACCGCGCCTGTGCCGTCGCCGCAGCCATGCATTACAACACGCTGGTCAAATGGCCCGGTCGTGGGAGCATGGATTTTGAATCCGACGTGGCAGGACTCTGGGTCGAACAAGAACACGGCGATGTCATCCACCGCAGCCCCACCCGCTTTGCTTCGGTGAGTTGGCATGCATGCGGGCTCGGTCAGGCCATGTGCCAGCCACCAGACGATGGCAATCTCGCGGAGTGGTCGAGCAACCTCTGTTCCGTGGTCAAATTCATGGGTGACCAAACCAGCATCCAGGAACTGCACCCGCCGCACCGTGACTTGGAACACTATCAAATCGATGGCTTTGAAGGCGGCTTTGCAACACTGGGTCGCATCCGTGAAGGCGTGAACGTTCCCGTCAAAGAAGGTTGGCAGAGCACGCAGCTTGCAACGCTGCAGCAAGCCTTCATCGCGCTACCTGACGGGCAAACCCTCGTGGGCATGCATCACTGCAAGACCGGTGAAATTCGTGCCTATCCGACGGTGATCAAAGGCATGCATCTGAACCTGCCCAACGACTTATACAACGGGCATCAACGCACGCTCAATACGCCTGAAGACCAGTTGACTTTGGCAACGGAAACACGCAGCGACAACGTGATTGACCTCAACTGCACATGGGTCAACATCGATCACCGTGTCGGTGTGGTCGGCGTGTATGGTGCCAACCAATTGTGCATTGACCGCAGTGTCAAGCGTCGTGGCGGCCCGTATCAATCGCTGCATGTCGATGAGCTTTGCTTCGGTTATCAGGACGGAGCCAACAACGGCGTAACGCCCTACTCCATGATCCTGGACATCGGCTTTGTTATCGGCTCGAACATCAACACGCAGGACACGCAGGAGCTTGCCAAGAAGACCACGCATAAGTCCGACGGCGATCTGCGCACCATGCAGGTGATGGGTGCTGATGGTCGGATGTACGTTGCCTGCGCCAACTTCGGCGTGGGAACACGGACGATCAACTGCGGCTCACTGTGGCCATCAAGTATTGATGCGATCAACCTTGCCAACGGCGAAAAGGTCAAATCCGACGACCGCAGCTTCACCATCCCCGGCGCCACGGCGGTGGTGTATCTGTTGGATATGTGATTGGATTTCGCATTAAACCACATCGCTAATGAAACATGTAGAGCAGTTCAAAGAATCAATCTCTATTTCCCGTCACTCCCGCGCAGGGGCTTTATGCACGTCAATTGATAAGCGAATGCATGAAGAGAGATTACTGCTATTTCAGGGATCGGACTTACTCGACATCACTCTCGATATGTTGAGCACCGGGTGTGAACCCGGTGCCCCCTTGGATAAACGTATACACAACGGGCACCGGGTTGACACCCGGTGCTCAACTTTGAAAAGGACGTGCATAAAGTCCCTGCGC
>JBICHS010000490.1:0-3045 GCA_043101135.1 Phycisphaeraceae bacterium JB051 | reverse complement strand
ACATCTTGTGCGTGCAATACGCAGCAACATTACAGATCACATCATCATTCTGAACAATCACAGTTGTGATCTTCACAGCCGCAGCTTTCGCCCCAGGTGATGTGGGGGGTTGATGCGAGCAGGTTGTCATGGTTGAGCGCGTTGATGTAGGCACAGCCCCATTGGGATTGAGGCAATTGGGCGGTGACGCATTTGCCATCGTCAGAAATTTGTGCGGGGGCTTGCTGCCAGAGTTTATTGGGCCACCATTTATTTTGATTGTCAGTGGTGAAAAGCAGGTTTGCAGCGGTGACGGGCTGCTCGAATTTTACGATGAGTTGGCCATCTTCATCACTGATTTCTTCCCATGCGGGGAGTGTCGGGCTGCCATGCAGGACACTGTTAGCAAAGGCGAGAATTTCACGCGGGGTTTGCCCTTCCCAGTGGCCGTGATCCATGCGGAGACGTTGAACGAGGGTGACTTCGCCTTGCGATTGAAGATAGGTATTCTGCCATGCGGGGGGATGGTAGGCGAAATCGTTCGTGCCGTTGACGAAGAGCATGGGATATTGAACTTGATCGATGTATGCAGAGGGGTCAAAGACGTCCATCCATTGCTCGGTGAGTTCTTCGCCAAGGATGTTAAAACCACTTTCAGATTCGGGGTTGTCCATCCAGGTTGATGCGGCAGTGAGATGGCCACAACCATAAACGGGGATGGCAAAGCGGTAGCGATCATCAAGGCCTGCGACGAGTGAGGTGAGATAGCCTCCCCATGAAATACCTGTGATGCCGATGCGGTTTTCGTCGACCCCCGGAAGATTCGCCAAAATCGTGTGTGCACGAAAAATGGCTGCGATGGCATGGTAGGACCAGCATTGATCGACGCCTAAGCGCAGGTGATCGAACTTGCCATCGTGTTCCTGATTCGGGCCGTAGTCCGGGAGTTTCATGCCCGTGTCATCACAACCGCCAAGGTCCATGGCAATGGCGGCATAGCCTGCATCGTTCCACATGCGCACCCAATATTCAAAAGCAGCGCCACCCCCACCGTGGACAAGAACAACCCCCGGAACCCCGGCCCCCTTACCGTCCTGTGAATATGCAGACGTCGCAGGCAATGACATGTATGCGAACACACTTGTGCCTCGACCACGATAGGGTTCGTTGGCATAGGTGATCTTGGTGACACCGTTGGGGGTCTTGCCATGATCGGTGACGTTGACGGGTTGACGCAGTGCGTTGATGTCCCATGGGCCGGAGTTGATGGGCATGATGGTGGACCTTTAGTCGTATCAAAAAAGTTGAGCACCAGATGTGAATCTGGTGCCCTTGGGTTATAGCATATTTGATTTTTCAAGGCACCTCTGGGGTTAAAACCCCAGGGCTTTAATGTGCAATTGCGTGCACAAGGTATCAGTCTAATTTACGCAAGGCCGCAGGCTGCAGCGTCACGCGCTGAGAGCATCACGTCGTTGTCTTCCCATGTGTAGGGCTTGACGGTGCCGTCACGTTTCCAGCTGCGATCACAGCGTGGTTCGTTGCGCAGATCAATGACCTTGAGTTCCGTACCTTCCACAGTCACCTTGGAGATGCCGCAGAGGTCGGCCAGATCGTCTGCGGGGAAGTCCGTCAATGCCACGCCATCGACTTGAGCAGGCAACACCATGCCCAAATCCAACGGGTTGTCCACATCATTGGCCTGACGGAATTTTTCCAGTTCACGCATCCAACCGTCGCGCTGCTTCATCACCTTCGGCCAGTTTTCACTCACCGGGATTTGCTTCATGCAGTTGACATCCTGGAAAGCCATCAGGTGCACGCACTTGGCATGATCACCTTCGAGCGCTCCCCATGCTTCATCTGCAGTATGTGGCATGATCGGGGCAAGCAGGCGGATCAACACCGTGCTGATGCGATACACCGTTGCCTGTGCCCGTTTGCGACGAACACTGTCGGGAGCGTCACAGTACAAGCGATCCTTGACGGCTACGAGATACTCTGCTGACATCGTGTCGTTACAGAAATTGTAGAGCAGTTCAGCAGCGCCACGGAAGTTGAAGTTGGCATAGCAATCAAGCACTTTTTCAGAGAGAGCGATGGTCTTGCCGATCGCCCAGGCGTCCACGCTCGTTGCATCTTCGTCGGTGAGTTTGATCTTGTCGGTTGCTGCATCAAAATCACTGAGATTGCTCAGCAGGAAGCGGATCGTGTTGCGGATTTTGCGGTACTCTTCGCCTGCAAGTTTGAAGAAGCTGTGGTCGACCTTGATGTCATTTTCGACGTTGAGGCGACTGACCCACCAGCGGCAAACGTCGGCACCAAACTCCTTGAGCAGTTCGGAAACATCGAGCGTGTTGCCCAGCGACTTGGACATTTTCTTGCCATCCTTGTCGACCATGAAGCCATGGGTCAGGACGGTTTCGAAAGCTGTCTTACCGGTCACGCCGATGGCAGGCAGCAGTGAATGCTGGAACCAGCCACGGTGTTGATCGGAGCCTTCAAGGTACAAGTCGGTGACGCCTTGGCCGGCATCGCCTTTGTCCAGACCACGGGCACGCATGCAGGCATTCCAGGATGAGCCGGACTCAAACCAGACGTCAAACGTATCGCGTGCTTTTTGCAGTTGGGACAGATCGACATCCTTGACCCATGCGGGTGCATCGGGGTCAGCTGCTGCATCGTAGCTTGCAAGGATTTGTTCAGGCGTCGCGACAAACCAACTGTCTGAACCGTGTTGGCCGAAACATTCTGCAACGGCTTTGACGGAGGCAGCGGTCAAGGGTGGCTCGCCTTCGACACCCTCTGGTGCGTAGAACGCAGGGATCGGTAAACCCCATGAACGCTGACGGCTGATACACCAGTCAGGGCGGGATTCGAGCATGCCACGCATACGGTTACGACCCCATTCGGGGATGAAGCGAATCTTGTTAGCTGCATAATCCATGGCAAGCTTGCGCATGGTGCTTTCGCCTGCCGGTGATTTGAAGTCTTTATCCACGCCGATGAACCACTGCTCGGTCGCACGGAAGATCACGGGGGTCTTGCCACGCCAGTCATGCGGGT
>JBICHS010000489.1:0-4459 GCA_043101135.1 Phycisphaeraceae bacterium JB051 | reverse complement strand
CTTACCTCTTTTACAAGCTTCAGCGACGTCGGATTAGTTGATCAGACCGCCACGGGCGCAGTTGATGATCATCGCGTTGTCTTTCATGCGGCTGATGCGGTCAGCATTGATGTAGCCACGGTTTTCATCCGTCAGGAACATGTGCAGACTCAACACGTCAGCGACATCGGCAACGGCGTCGGCGGAGTCGAGCATTTCAATACCAAACTGGTTGGCAAATTCCTTGTCGGGGTAGATGTCAAAGGCCACGACATTCATATCAAAGGCGATGGCACGCTTGGCGACTTCTTTGCCGATGCGGCCCAAGCCGATGATACCCAGCGTTTTACCCGCCAGCTCACTGCCGGTGATGCGCTTCCAGCTGCCCGCTTTGACATGGGCGATTTCCGCGGTGAAGTGCTTGGCCAGGCTGATCATCAAACCAAAGCTGTGTTCAGCAACGGTGGTATGATTGACGCCGGGGGTGAAGAGCACGGGGACTTTCAGATCCGTCGCGGCTTGGACATCGACGCTGTCAAGACCGATACCGTATTTGCTGATGGCTTTGAGTCGGGGCAGGGCAGCTTCGATGACCTTGCGGGTGATCGCATCGTCACCGTTGAGCAGACCGTCCACGCCACCATCTTCGGTGACCAGACGCAGCATTTCGTCTTCGGGCAGCGGGCCACGGCCTGTGATGATTTCGTGGCCGGAAGCCTTGAGAAGATCGTGGTGTCTGCCGGGGGTGTCCTGGTAGGAAGTCGTGGTCAACAGGATGCGCATCGTACCGCTCCGAATTAGGGGTTAAATAAAAAAGTTGATCGAGTCTCATAGGATAGCGAGGTTTTTTGCCACTGCAAGAGCCGCAACCATTTTTCACCCTGGTCTGCTTGCGATCCCGGTATCTGTACGGATAATGCAGTCTAAGCTATTTTGCTTGGACCTCATGACATGAAAGGGTTGACGATGCCTAAGATCATCGCTTTTGCCGGTAGCGCCCGTAAGGATTCGCTGAACAAGAAACTCGCCAAAGCCGCATTGGACATGGCAGGGCGGTTGGGCGTTGAAGTGACCTTCATCGACCTGGCGGATTACCCCATGCCGCTGTACGACGGTGATCTGGAAGTGTCTGAGGGCTTGCCCGATGCCATGCTCAAGCTTTACCCGCTGTTCAAGCAGGCCGATGGCATCATGGTCGCCTGCCCGGAGTACAACAGCTCCGTTACGCCACTACTCAAGAACACCATCGATTGGCTCAGTCGCCCGCAGGAAGGCGAGCCGCGCCTTGGTGCCTTTTCCGGCAAGGTGGTCGGTGTCATGGGCACCTCACCTGGCGGCCTTGGTGCGATGCGCGTTCTGCGTCATGCCCGCGAGATCTTTGGCAATATTGGTTGCCTGGTCATCCCCGAGCAAGTCGCAGTCCCCAATGGCAATGATGTCTTCGCAGCCGATGGCAATATCACCGACGAAGCCACCAAAATGCGCCTGGAAGACATGGTCAAAGCCATGGTCAAAGTCACACGCGGTCTTGCGTGAGATGCTCTAAATCGGAATAAAGCGATGGCATCCGAGCCCATTGAATATCTTGAACCCTGGTGGTCGACTGCTGATAAAGATGTGGTCTTTCACGAGACATTCTGCGAACAGTTGGAACGCGAAGTCGGCCCGGGGCATGTGCTCTATCACGTTCCTGTGCGAATCATCGCACGCCATAACGCTTCGGATGATTGCCTCTTTGAATTGCTCGATGGCTCAGGGCGTGTTGCGATTGTGCATCTGACATGGTCACGCACACAGGAGCGATTGCCTTGGCCGGAGACGATCGTTTGTGATGATCTGCAAACATTCGTGACCGAACACATGCTCCCTGAACATGAAGATTGGCAATACTGTGAAGCTTTAGCGACATCGCAGGATGATCCCGATCCCTTTGCGGTGGATGCCATCTCACTAGAGCCCAAAGAAGCCGGCAAGTTGGAATACCAGCTTTGCCCCAAGTGTGGCATGAAGGTTCAAACATCCCAATGTCCACGCGATACCGAGTGGGGCGGTTTGCCTGTGTATGTATGCCCCAATTGTGGTGCAGATACCAAACAAGAGATCACATCCAAGGGCATTGCCTTGGCAATCGTGTTATTCATTGTGATGTTGGGATTGGCGATCTGGTGGGCGAATCACTGATCATCATCAACAGGCTTGGCAAGCAAGTCCGGCCGACGTTCTTTGGTGCGGATGAGTGATTGTTCGCGTCGCCACGCATCGATCTTGCCATGGTTGCCTGAAAGTAGAATGTCAGGCACCTTCATGCCCATCCATTCCGGAGGCCTGGTGTAATGCGGGCAATCGAGTAAGCCTTCAGCACCGGGGGAAAAACTTTCATAGTCCGCGGATGTCTCGTCACCGAGCACACCTTTTTGCAGTCGGACCACCGAATCAATCAATGTCATTGCAGGCAATTCACCGCCTGAGAGCACGTAATCACCAATGCTGATCTCCATGGGAGCCAGTTCCTGGATCACGCGTTCGTCAATGCCTTCATAGTGGCCTGCGATGATGAGCAGTCGGGGGTGTGACGCCAATTCCTGAACGAGGGCTTGATCCAGTCTGCGACCCTGGGGCGTCATGTGAATACGGGTGGCAGGGCGGCTATCCAACGCTTCGACCGACATGACAGCGTCATAGATGGGCTGGCATTGCATCACCATCCCCGGGCCGCCGCCGTAGGGAGGTTTGTCGAGTTTGTTATGTTTGTCGTTGGCAAAATCACGGATGTCCGTGACGTGATAGCTGACCGGGGGATCGGTCGGGCCATCCTCTTTTCTGGCATGCAAATCCGGGTCTGCCGCGCGCTTGAGGATGCTGGATCCCAAAACGCTGGTAAACATCTCCGGAAAGAGCGTCAGAACGTCGATGCGCATGACAATACCAGACAACAATCCGGACGCAGGATGGCTACGTCCGGATTGGAGAATCTTCAGAAATTACTTGGCTGAAGGAATGACTTCAGCTTTGCGCAGCAGGCTCTTGACGGTGTCGCTGGGCTGAGCACCAACGGAGAGCCAGTGTTGGATGCGGTCGGCCTTGAGATTCAGGGCCTTGCTGTCATCCTTTTCCATCGGGTCGTACGTGCCGACCTCTTCGATGGCCTGACCGTCGCGGGGTGCGCGCTGATCCATGACACAGAGACGATAATACGGCGCGTGCCGTCTGCCAAAACGCTTCATACGAATTCGAACCACGATTTACTTCTCCCTAAGGAAGTTTCGTCAATTTAAAAACTGCACGGGTCCGCCCGATGCAGAATCGGAAATTCTAACGAGTGGTCATGGTTTTGTAAAGCCCCCCTCACGAATTGTCTGAATCAACTCATATACGGGATTGAAAAATGACCGCGGTTCACTATTGACTCACGCCCACTGCCGGACGTTATAATGGCCGAAGTTGTCACTTCAGAGAGGGTTAGGGTGCATGCGTGTTCTCATTGCTGGTAGCAGCGGCTTGGTCGGGGCTGCCTTAAGCGAACATCTTTCCATCTTAGGCCACGACGTGGTCCCCCTGGTCCGCGGACTGGGTGGGTGGAATCCTGCGCTCGGGGAACTGGATACGCACCGCGTTAAAGGCTACGACGCCGTCGTTCATCTGGGGGGGGCAGGCATCGCTGACAAACGCTGGAGTGACGACTACAAGCAAACCATCCGTAACAGCCGCGTGAACTCCACATCGCTACTGGCCTCACGCATGGCTCAAACCCGCGACAAGCCCAAGGTCTTCGTCGTGGCCTCGGCGGTCGGCATCTACGGGTCTCGGGGAAGCCGCCTGCTCACCGAAGAGGATCAGCCCGGCGATGGTTTTCTTGCTGACGTTGCCCGTGAATGGGAAGCTGCTGCAGACCAAGCGCGCGATGCAGGTATTCGTGTCGCCCATGCCCGTTTGGGGATGGTGCTTGATCGTCGTGGTGGGGCGCTTGCCAGGATGCGATTACCCTTCAAGCTCGGACTCGGTGGTGTCATCGGCAGTGGTGAACAGTATTGGTCATGGATCACGTTGCAGGACGTTGTCCGCGCGATCACACACGTGATTCAAACTGAAGATGCGGTCGGGCCGGTGAACATGGTCGCGCCACACGCGGTGACCTGTTATGAATTCGTCAAGACATTGGGGCGGGTGCTAAAGCGACCTGCGATCCTGCCAACACCGGGCTTTGCGGTGAAGCTGGCGATGGGGGAAATGGCCAACGAGTTACTGCTGGCAAGCACGCGCGTCGATCCCAAGGCCCTGCGTCATGCGGGTTTCACCTTTGATTTGCCACAGCTTGAAGATGCGCTTCACGCGGTGTTGTGATAAGGCAATTTTTTACCGCCAAGACGCCAAGATCGCCAAGTTTCAAGACAGAGATATACCATTTAATGAAAAGTACAGAGTCAAAACCTTGCGTTAATTGCTGGGGTTTGAATCTGTTTTTTTCTATGTTTTATTTGGT
>JBICHS010000488.1:0-4005 GCA_043101135.1 Phycisphaeraceae bacterium JB051 | reverse complement strand
TTGGCAACCTCTGCAGCTTCGGCGGTGGCTTAACGCATTTACCCCCATGGGTCAGAGGGTTGCCAACCGTGACACGTTACGTCCATGCAAAACTCATCATCAACGCAGCAAGAATCAAACGAATCCGTGCATAATGTCCGTCGATGCGGTGCAGGTCACATCTCACGACAAGCCTGCACCAGATTGACATCTGGTGCTCAAGTAACGTTGCCTCAAAATCTGTGTTTATCTGTGTTCATCTGTGGTTAATTGCCTTGCATCACCGGTAACGGACTCTTGGCTAAACTCACCTTCTTCATTGGGCTGGCCAACACCGCGTCGACCGCCTTGGTGACATTGTCAATCAGCACATCGCCCTGCGACTGCACCACCACCGGTAAGTCCGGCAGGTTGATCTGCTCAAGCATCTGCGTGATCGCTGCATACTCATTGGGTAACAACTCGCGCTGTCCCAACGTAATGCCCACCGTGTTTTCATCAAGGTTATGCAGCGTGATCACAATCGAGGGCGGTAAGTCCCCCTCTGCCAAACCCTGTGTCTGCGTACTCGTTCGGTAATGCATCGCAACATCATGCTCCGCGCCGAACATCTGCGAACTGATGATGAAAAACGTCAGCAGGATAAACACCACGTCGACCATCGCGGTCATCTCAAACGGCTCGTCCGTCTGCATCTCGCTTTGCTGTTTGAACATCATCGCGAGCCTCCCCTGTCCTGATCCTGAGCACGGAGAATAATCATGTCCAACCCCGCGCGACGGGAGACGTCCATCAACGTATCAAGTTTATCAAAAGTCTGATTGCGATCCGCCCGAATCACCACGCGCAGCTCCTGGCCGATGTCCATCGCGTAACGCTTGGATGCACGCAGATGCATGGCTAATTCGTTAATCGACATCGGCTCGTGAGCCACAACCACGCTGCCATCTTCAAGCAGGTTAATGACAATCTCTGCAGGCAATAATTCCTGGGACTGACTCTGCTCAATGATAGGTAACTCCACGCTGCGTTCATCCAGCGACTGGAGCGACTGGGTGACAAACAGGTAAAAGCAGATCAGCAGAAACACGATATCCACCAGGGGCGCAACACCCGGCGTTGCCGCCTTACCCGGGACTTTCGGGTTAAAGCGAATGGCGGTTCGAGATTTAAGCTGCATATGCTGCATGATGGAATTTCAAATTTCGGATTTCAAACCGCTTGCGGTTTAGCGCGTTTCGCAGGATTTTAAAAAGATAGTTGATATTCGTTTGATTCATGAACCGCTAAACCGCAAGCGGTTTAACACCTTCGAAATATTCTTTTTCATCACACTTTCTTCTGTTGTTGCATCATCTGTTGTTGTCTGGTTAACACCACGGCGATGACGCGGAGAATACGTTCGCAGATGGCGGAGGTTTCGTTGCTGATGCGGGTGACCTTGTCGCGGAAATACGCATGGAAAAAGATCAACGGCACGGCGACGACCAGACCCATGCAGGTGGTGACCAGCGCTTTGGAGATACCCACAGCAAGGTCGTCAGGACCTGCAACACCCTTTGAAAGGCCGAGGACCTGGAAGCTGTCGATCATGCCAACCACGGTCCCCAGCAAGCCGAGCATGGGCGTGATGGATGCGATCAAACCGATGAGCCCGACGCGCTGGTGCAGACGGGTGAGCTGACGATTGCCTTCGTGTTCGATTTGTTCACGCACGGCATCAAGACCGAGCTCCCCTTCTTCAATGGCATAGGAGAGAATCTGACCGAGCATGCTGTCGTCTTCCTTGCAGGTGTTTTTCAGTTCAGTGAACTGCCCCTGACGTGCCAATGAGACGGCCTGCTTGGAGAGCTCTTCGGGGAGTAGATCATCCTGGCGAATCTTGACGAACGCATCGATGACCAACCCCAGCCCGACAAAGGACAGGAGAATGATCACCACGCCGATCGAGCCCCCCGCGACGATAAAGGCAAAGAGACTGGAAGGCACACCCGAAGCATCGGGCGAACTTCCCGCTGCGGGGGGTGATGCCTGGGCGATCATGAGTAGTGCAGCAAAGCCGAGCATCGCAAGGCGGAGCCATGAGATGGGCAGCTTGCGTTTACAGCGTGCGAGTTGGCATGTGGGTTTATTCATTATTGTTGCAGTCTCCCCAAAAGCTGGACAAGGTCGTTAGCCAGTGCATCATCGCCGATGACGGGATAGAGCGTCAACGTGACTTGCAGGATTTGTCTGGCAGCAGCGAGTTGTCCTCTTGCTGCCAGGGATTGAGCCAGTCCGAGGGTTGCCTGCCACCACGGGAGGGTGGCCGGTTTTTCCAGTGATCGGACTTGGCGGAAATGCTCGCAGGCCTGGGCATGGCGTTCGGATCGTGCATAGGCGATGCCAAGCCACAGATGAGCGGTCGGTGAATCGGGCAGGTCCTTGACGACTTCGGAAAGCACCTTGGCTGCCTGATCGATATCACGATTCAACCCCAGCAGGGATTGGCCGATGATCAGGTTCAGCTGCGGGTCGGCATCGGGCAGGAATTGGTTGCCCAAAAGTGTCAGACAGATATCCCACTGCCCCAGTCGGATGAGGCTTTGGCCGATGTGCACGCTGCCTGCCATGTCAGGTGATGCGTTCCATGCTTTGATCGCCAATTGCGCAGCGCGCTCAGCAATGAGTTTGTCATCCGGTCGGCGTTTGGCCAGATCGGTGATGGCATCGACGATGAGCACCCATGCCTGAGCCGAAAGCGAACTGGTGTCGGGCGCGTTTTCCAAAAGTTCCCAAAGCTGCTGCGACTGGTTGGCTTGAATGCGTATCAAGGCTTTGAGTTGTAACTGGGATTGGCCCAACAGCTCCTGTGCCTGATCCAGATAAGCCATGGCAAGATCGGTTTGATTGATGAGGTCTGAAGCGTAGATTCGAGCCAGGAGTTGGCAAAGACCGCCTGCAACCTGTTGATCCACGCCGGGTTTTTCGACGATTTGCTGGGCATCATTGGCAATGGTTTGCGCTAAGGTGACCGCAGCGTCGGTTTTGAGTTGCCCGGTTTGACGGTTTTGCTTGAGGGTTTCCCATTGATGCGTTGCGAGGATGTAATGCAGGTACGAATCATCTTGAGCCAAATCCTGATGCAGTGAAATGATCTTGGCTGCGGCTTGGAGGCCTTGGTCTTCCTGTTCGAGGCTGACCCATTGCTTGAGTGATGTGAGTCGGGTGTCACGGGCGGGATGGGTTTGCACGAGTCTTGCCAAAGCTGCACGGGCGCGAGCGCGGATGGCATTGCTGCCGGTCTGGATGACCTGTTGGTAGAGACACTGGGCATACCACAGGGCAGCGGTGTGCCTCAGCGGGTTGGTGTCATCGACTTTGTGCATGGCCTGATCAAAACAGTTCACAGCGTTGGGCAGTTGGCCGACCTGCCAGAGCGCGCTGCCGAAGGCCAGTAACGCCTGAACATTGAGCACTGAGACATCGGGGACCTGCGCCGCAATGCGGTCTGCTGCCTGCTGAGGTAAAAGCGTATCGACGAGTAGAAGCACCCAGTCATTACGCTGCTGCGCAGTGACCACGGGGATATCCGAGGCCAGTTCCAGTCGGACGAGATATTGCAGTTGCAGTGCTTCGGGCAAATCCGATTCACGGAGCTTTTGGACCGCCAATTGCACGGTTGCTGCGGTGGGTGTTTCCAGGGCCAGTTGTACTGCAGCCAAAGCACTGATGCGAGCCAGTGAATGCTGCCAACCGCCCTGATTGGCAAAGGCGTTGTGGTCGGCCCATTGTGATGCGGTTGTCATGGCTTGTTGCGGGTCGGTGATCAAAGCCAGTTCGAGTTGCTCGATCACAGCCACTCGCCAGAGGTTTGCAGCAGAGGCATCAGCCAAGTCTGGGATATGTCGGAGCAGTGGCTCAAGAATCTTGTTCGCTTCTTCAATCAAGCCTTGAAGTCGATAACAACGAGCCAAGCCGACACGAGCCAATTCCGCATCATCAATGGATTGAAACTTGGATCGCATCTCAGTGAAGATGGCAACC
>JBICHS010000487.1:0-5936 GCA_043101135.1 Phycisphaeraceae bacterium JB051 | reverse complement strand
TGGGCGAGCGCCTCATCCACGCGACGGTCACGTTCCTTGGCTTCGATCTTGCGGACCTTCAAACCAAACGCCACATTCTGGCGGACGGTCATGTGTGGCCAAAGGGCGTAGGACTGGAACATCATCCCGCAGTTGCGCTTGTTGGCAGGCACATGCGTGACGTCTTTGTCCCCAAAGTGGATCGTCCCAGCAGTCGGCTCATAGAAGCCTGCGATCATGCGCAGGAGCGTGGTCTTGCCACAACCGGACGGCCCAAGCAGGAAAAACAGCGAGCCTGCTTCGATCTCAAGGTCCACACTGTTGACAGCAACGGTCTTGCCGAACTGCTTGCGAATTTGACGGATGTGTATCGGGCTGCTCATATCGACTGCAAAGTCTACCATCGAACGCCGTTCAGGGGTAGCCCTCTGTGTGGGAGAATCTGGTTAATGGGGAATTAACATGGATTTCGCATGAGGAACGGATGGTTGACATGGGGGGGCGATAGTTGAAATTAAAGCCCGGGACTTCAGACCCGGGGACCCCTGGGGTTAAAACCCCAGGGCTTTAATGTGCATCACGGACATCAACTTCAAGTGCGGTGCGTTCAATCATGCAAAGCTGTGCTTTGTCCGCCCCGGAAGTTGACACAACCCGGCTCGCTGTTGTGTGGATTATAACAACCGATCACACGGAATCAGGCATGCCATATGCAAGTCCGACAGCAAATAGCGTATACATGAACAAGATCGATAAAAGAATGAAGATGACAACGTAGATCGAGCAATCTCCACTCTTTTTTCTTTTCTTCCACGTTTGTTTTCGAAGTTTCTTTTCAATTGCATCAATGTCAATTGAGTCTTCATCCATTATGTTCCCCCTTGTCATTCAGGCGACACGCGGCGGCTCGCTTGAGGTGTTACTGCTCTTCTGCAAGTGTCTGCTTGATCGCCAACTCGGCTAAGCGGATGGTGGCTTTGTCCATCGCGTCGAGCGCCATGTGAAATGCGTTGGCGTCGGGATTGTCGGTGTCCACGAACTTCTGCACGATGGCAACCTTTTCTGCAATCTCCGCGCGGTACGCATCGTCGAGTTCACTGCCCACCTTGTTGATCTGTCGATCAATCGCACGCATGTCCAAACGGGCTTGGTTACGCAGGTCGATGAGCTGATGGGCGGTCATGTCTTCGCGGGCATTGACCATCGACTCGGTTTCCATGCGGTCGACTTCCTCACGGGTCAAACCGTGATTGGGGATGATCTGCACACGGGCTGCTTTCTCCGAGCGTTTTTCGACTGCACTGACGTTGAGTACGCCATTGGCATCGACGAGGAATGTCACCTCAATCTTGGGGAGTCCTGCGGGCATGGGGGGAATGCCGGTGAGGTCGAATTCACCTAAGCTGCGGCAGTCTTTAACCAGTTCACGTTCACCCTGGAGGATGTGAATTTTGACGTTGGTCTGACCTTCAGCATGCGTGGTGAACTGCTCGGTTGCCTTGGCAGGGATCGTGGTGTTGGACATGATCAACTTAGCCACCGCACCGCCGAGGGTTTCGATGCCCAGTGACAGGGGGATGACGTCGAGCAACAACATGTCACGGTTGATGCCTGCGAGGATTGAGCCCTGCACAGCAGCACCGAGGGCGACGACTTCATCGGGGTTAAGCGCGGTGTAGGGGACCGTGCCAAAGAGCTCGCCGACCTTTTTGCGGACCAGTGGAATGCGGGTTGAACCGCCGACCATGATCACGCGGTCGATGAGGTCGGGCGTCATGTCTGCTTTCTTGAGTGCTTCCTTGCAGCATTGAATCGCGCGGTCCACCCAAGGCGTCATCATCGTTTCGAGTTCTTCCTTGGTGATGCTGCGTTGATAGCTTCTGCCTTCACCCAGATCAATTTCAAGCTGTGCGTTTTCGCTGTTGGACAAGCGGATTTTTGTCGCTTCAGCAAAGCAGCGGAACGCTTGACGGGTGCTTGGGGGGAAGGCGATTTCCTGCCCGAGTTGCTGGGCAATTTCCTTTTGGATCAGTTCAACGATCATGCGGTCGACATCATCACCACCCAGGTGCGTATCACCACTGGTTGCGACGACCTGATCGACAATACCTTGCTCGGTTTGCTGGAGATTGAGGATGGAGACGTCGAACGTGCCACCGCCCAGGTCAAAGACGGCAACGGTCGAATTCGCATGATCGAGTTCACCTGTTTCATTCGGATCCGCACCACTGCCGGTCGTGCAAGCTTCGGTGTTGAATTTGGTATTGAGGCTGACGGTGCCTGTTTCGTTGAGCTGGACGAGAGGTTTGGCTTCGACGTTTAACGAAACAGGGTCTGACTCCGTTTCGCTTGGCGTGTCCGCTTCGCCAACTCCCAGTCCGTACGCCAAAGCCGCGGCGGTGGGTTCGTTGACAATGCGTACAACGTCGAGTCCTGCAATGCGGCCTGCATCGCGTGTGGCCTGGCGTTGTGCATCATCAAAATACGCAGGCACGGTGACGACTGCTTTTTCAACCGTCTTACCCAGCGCCTTTTCGGCTTTATCTTTGAGTTCACGCAGGATGATGGCAGAGACTTCCTGCGGGCTGACGATTTTATTTTCCGTCACCTGCACGCGTGCGGTGTTGTGTTCACCAGCAACAACTGCGTAAGGCAGGTAGTTCAATTCGTTTTGGACATCTGCAATGCCGCGACCCATCAGTCGTTTGACGGAGAAGAGCGTGGTGGTGGGGAATTCGACAGCATGATCGCGCGCGGGCTTGCCGATTGCAGCGACGTTGCCTTGCTCATCATAGCGGACAACGCTGGGGAGGTTGCCACCATTTTCGTCTTCGAGAATGCGCGGGCCAGCTTCGTCACACCAGGCCACCAGGCTGTTGGTGGTGCCCAGGTCGATGCCGACGATCAGGGGATGTTCGTTGTTTGGAGTGGTACTCATGATGCATGAAGTTTACTGGATTTGTCACCACGCTGAAAAAGGCGGGCGACGTTTTTTTACCACGAAGACACGAAGAGCACGAAGGACACAAAGATGAAAAGGCAATCAACTCACTTGACGATTGAGGATTAAGAAACAGTGAGGTTGGATTAAATTTTAATTTGTCATTTCGTTTCTGACTTCGTGTCCTTCGTGCTCTTCGTGTCTTCGTGGTTCAATTTTAATCGTCGTTGGTAGCGAAATTCTGACACTTTTGTCCGACATACGCTTTTGTCATTTGCCTGTTTTTTACGTAGTATTGAAGGCTATGCATTACGCAATGATCATGGCAGGCGGTTCCGGCACACGGCTTTGGCCGATGAGTCGGGAAGGACAACCCAAGCAGCTGATCAAGTTCGTTGATGGACGCTGCTTGCTGGAGTTGGCGTTCGATCGACTTGATGGGATGGTGCCCGAGCAAGGGCAATATATTTGTGCGGGGCAGGTCCATCGTGATGCCATTTCAGAAGTATTACCCAATGTAAAACCAGAGAATTATCTGGCTGAACCCTGCGGTCGAGACACGCTCAACGCGGTGGGTTTTGCTGCTGCGGTGATATCGCGTAAAGACCCCAATGCGGTGATGGCGGTGTTGACTGCCGATCACATTATTGAGCCGGTCCCCGTGTTTCAGAACTTCATCAAGCAGGGCTTTGAACTTGCCAAAGAGAACCCTAAAACGCTGGTGACGTTTGGTGTATCGCCAACCGAAGCCGCGACAGGGTATGGCTATTTGAAACTGGGTGAGAAGATTGGTGAACATGGCGCCCGCAAGGTTGCCCAGTTTAAAGAAAAGCCCAACGAGCAGTTGGCTCAACAATATCTCGAAGCGGGCAGCGAGCATTACCTGTGGAACTCAGGGATGTTTGTCTGGAACGTGAGCACGATCATGGACTGCATCAAGCGTTGGTGCCCTGCAAATCATGCGGGTCTGATGCAGATTGCCCGCGCGTGGGGGACGGATGATCAGGACAAGGTGCTCAAGGCCATTTACCCGAGCCTGCCGAAGATCAGCATTGACTATGCGGTGATGGAGCCGGCGTCGCGTGATCACAAGGTGCAGGTCGCTGCCGTGCCGATGGATGTCAAGTGGTTGGATGTGGGCTCCTGGCCGAGCTATGGTCAGTACCTTGAGTCCGATGAAGATGGCAACGCTGCCAAGAGCAGTATGGTGCGCATGCTTGATTCCAAGAACACGTTGATCGTCAATGACGACCCGCAGCACATGATCGCAACCATCGGCTGTGAAGACCTGGTGGTCATCCACACGCGACGTGCGACATTGATCTGTCACAAGGACGAAGCGCAGAAGATCAAAGCACTGCAATCTGAGATTGCCAAAAACGAACCGCATTACGCATAACCCCCCGGAAGTTCCCCCGGAAGTTCCCCCGGAAGTTTCACCCTTGAAATATCGACCGGATTCAAAACCGCTTGCGGTTTAGCGCGACAAGCTTGCGATATGATTCGTCCGATTCGTTTTACTCATCTGGCGTCTTACGTACGCGACATTCATTAAATCAGGTTTGTTGTACAATCCCCATCATGATGTATCTGGCGATTGATCGAGGTGGCAAGCGAACCGGTTTGGCGGTGGGCGATGATATGCTCAGGTTGGCCAGCCCGGTGGATGTGATTCACACAGCCAATGAAGATGAGTTGATTCGTCAGATTGTCAAGGCGATTGATGAGCAGCTGCCTGATGAATTGGTGTTGGGCCTGCCGTTGAATATGGATGACAGTGAAGGCCCTGCCGCCAAGGCCGCGCGGGTGTTTGCGGACAAGCTCACGCAGCAGACCGGCAAGGTGGTTCATCTCGTTGACGAACGTTTAAGCAGTTACCACGCCGATCAACAGATGAGTCAGACGGGTTTGACGCATGGTCAGAAAAAGGCGCGTCGCGATGCGCTCGCTGCTGCCAATATCCTCCAGGCGTTTCTGGATGGCATCTCTGAGTTGGACTAACGTCCGGATAATATGTTTATATTTAGTGATGATGCCTTTAGATATTTTGTTTACGCATGTGCATTGAGCAAAATATCAAAAGAGACATTGTCTTTTGGTAATGTCCTGCGATTCGCTTTGGTTATATGTCATAAGGCTGTTTTACCGCAGGTCTTCGAGGTAAACAGTCTCCGAGTCCACGTCGCCGTGATCATAAAGCGGTATCTGGTTTACCTTCTTTGCTGCAGCATCACGGTAGGGGATGAGCACGCCACGATCAACGGACAAGGCCCATGTCAGCAGGGCGATGACGATCAGCAGCAGGGCGGCAATGACCTCACGACAGGTAAAAAAGCGGACAAAAGCGTTGGGACGCGGGCGTTTTTTGAGAATGATGGTCATGGGCAAGCAACTCCAACCACCCCGTGTCATCATACGATTTGGCAACTTGATTCAACCTATCAACGTATGAATCTCAACGAATATTGCAGAGACTGCCCATTAAAAGCCCGATATACCATGCAGGATGTCCCTGTGGTCCGGCCCAATCGTTACCAGATTGCCTGATTGTTACAGACCGTCCGCAAGTGCCATCATAATTGGCAGGCGAGTTATGAATTTATCGTAACTTCTCTGTCTATGATGTCTTTGCCAGATATTTCAGGTATACTGAGATACGCATTTTGTCCCCGGTAAATACCTCATGCTTGTGGAGGGGCCTGCACTACTAATCCACATATTGAGGTCTGAATAGAGAAATGTTAAGACACAACAATTGTCAAGGCTAGGAGTCCAAATGATGAAACGTTCGCAATTGACCAGTGCGGTCAAAATTATGTCACTGATGGTGGCAGTCCTTATGATGTCGCTGCCCGGTTGTAGCGCCCCAGGTGAAGGTCAGGGCTTGATCCCCTGCGTCTCCTGTGCCCCCGCTGCCAAGGCCGCCCCCGCGCCGGCTCCCAAGCCAGCTCCCATTGTTCAGGCACCCGATGTGGTCTGTGGCCGTCTGGTCTGGCCTACCGGTAACATGGCAACC
>JBICHS010000486.1:0-6816 GCA_043101135.1 Phycisphaeraceae bacterium JB051 | reverse complement strand
CTGCATCAGATCAAATTGCATCTGAAGCTTGCCCCGGGTTATGGTTTGATCACCTTTAAACCAACGGCTGAGCATCGGCAGCCAACTCTGATTGGTCTTGGCGTCGGTGAATGCAAGGGCCTGCTGTCCCGTCTTGGCAAAAGCATTGGTGACTTGAATCGCAGTCCCCGGCGCGACTTGGGCATACTTGACGGTCTGTCCAACTGCAAAGGATTCATAGTCTTCGATTTCATTAATGGCCTGCGATGTTTTCAGGCTGATCTTGGGTTGGACGGGCGGCAACTGTGATGTTGCCTGTTGAGCATCACCTGCTTGAGTCACTTTGAACGACACTTTATCCAGATAGGTTTGAGCTGAAGCATTACCGGCAGAGACAAACCCCAGCCAGTTGATCTTGGAAAAACCTTTGGTTTGGAAGTTGTAGGTTTCCGTGCCCTGCTCAGTGGTCTGCTCACATTCAACCGAACCATCCGGCAAGGAAATGAGGACATCAAAATAAACCCACTGCCCAGGGTTAACCGGCAAGGTACGTTTGCCGTTAACCGACACTTCACCTTGATCATTGATCTCAACAGAAAGGCCATTGACAAAGTTTGTGCCGTTGTAATCGCGTAGTTGCACATAAAACCGGCCCGTATGATTGGGCTTTTGCATCAGGGCAAAGCTCAGACGCACGTTGCCTTGATCAATTTGATCGCTGCTCTTGAACCATTGCTGACGCATTGGAAGCCAGCCGCGATTGGATTGGGTATCGGTAAAAACCAAAGACTGCCGACCGTTGTAAGCCGCTTCGTCGGTAACCTTGATCGACATCCCGGGCGCGATCACACAACCTGAAACACCATCACCGACACTGCGATTTTCAAAGTCATCCACCCCATCTTGTGCAAGAGGCTTAAGCGGTTGAGAATCCCGTAGCATCACCAATGGCGTTGATGTGATCAAGCCCCCCTGACTGATAAGATTCACATAACACGCTGCAGTATGTTCAGGCAACGGCGCAACAACACGTTGCTGCGCGTTGTCCACGGAGATATCAATCGCCTCCCATGGCCGTTCACGCCAAACCGGATTGGTACTGGTGGTGTAAAGCAGCTGCGCCTTTTCACATGCGTTTTTCTGACGAAAGCTCACTAGAATCTGCTTCGAATCATGGGTCTGTTCAATGCCACGAATCAAGGTCGTATTCGCTTGTTTGAGTTTCTGATCTGCAAACGCGTAGAGTTCTTCGGGCTGCCAACCGGCTTTGTGACTATGCGTCATGTTTAACCGCACGACTGCTGCTTGAGGCGAGGTGACAAGCTCACGAGATTGATCAAATGTATCCAATGCAAAGTGGTGATCGTTTGTCCCGGTTACCCATAGAAAGTCCGCAGTGGCATCAGGCAAATAAAGACTCGGATCACAGGTTCTAATCCAACGTTCCTTGATCGTTGACTTCTTCTCAAGCAAGGCGCGATAGTTCGGGCTTTCATACATAAAGCCACATCCATACACCGGCATGGCAATCTTGAAACGATGATCTTGTGAGCCAGCAATACAGGTCAGATACCCGCCCCAAGAAATCCCGGTAAGACCTGTCCTGGTCGCATCAACTTCCGGCAGAGATCGTAAAAGTGAATGAGCAAGCATGATCTGTGCGACAGCTTGATAGGTCCACAGATCTTCATCCACCAATGAATCTCCGCCGATCTGCATCTGTGTAAAACTTCCCCAACCATCCGGCCCACCTTGTGGGTGACGCTGACGCTTGCCTTTGCCATCGGCATTGATGCAGCCTGTCGTATCCAACGCAATGGCAGCATAGCCGCGATCGTTCCAGATTTTCACCCATTGATGAAACGCGGTACCACCCCCACCATGCACCAGAACCATGCCAGGCACCTTTTGCCCCGCAGGCACCTTGGGTAATCCAAGATAAGCAAAAACGCGGGTGGTCTTGCCATGCCAGGTTGGGCCGTCAAAAAAGATCGCTTTGATATCACCTTGATCATGTTCAGATGCAGCACTCATCACCGGCGTGTGTTGCAACAGTGTTTGATCCCACGTGAGTTTACCCGCATGAACCGACTGGCAAAGCAGCAGTAAAACAAACATCATTCCCAAAGTCCAAAACTTCATGTGATTACCCAGCGACTGATATTATTGGTTATTAAGCGGGAATAAGCCGAGTTTGGGATGCAATGAAAACAGGCCGGCACCACCTGCGACAACCATGGTCTTGCGGGCATCCCCCGTGATCTGATCAAGCGTATCCGCATCGTTAACCAAGGCACCAAAACCGATGTACTTGACAGAAGCAAGTTGGTGTGGTGTTGCAATCTCAGACCAGGGGATGGCAAATTCATAGACCATCATCCCATTAACATCATCACGTTTTGCGACACATTGCACCTGCCTGACGCCAAGTTTCTGACCCATCACCGGCGGGATTGGCGGCGGGCCAATGACTTCGCGGGCCTGGCAAATGTCCTGATCTTTGGGCAAAACAAAACTGATCCGACGGACCGACCCCCAATTGCCATCAGCACGCAGGCCCATGCCCAGCGCAATCTGAATCGAGTCCCCACGCCAGACTTCATTCGGATTAACAGGCGGCAAGTGAACATCATCGGACACTTTAAAAATGCCATACAAAGCTTTGTCATCACCTGCCAAAGCGTAGTCAAACGAAAAATCTTTAGGACCTGTCAATGGTGCTTTACGAAAAGCCAATGCCGCATCACCACTGACCCTTTGAAACATTTCAAGTTGCCAATCACGCCAATCACCGTCGATGGTTGGCGTATGTGAAAAAGTATTGAGTGTTGGGATGGCTGGAATCTGCACAGGCAAGTGGCGCCCCGCCTGATCCCAGACATTGACGGTGTAATGCCCGTCTTCCAATCGCAACTGGGACATCGTCAGAAAATGTGCATTGCTGGATTTGGCATCAATCACGACCTGCAGTTTTTCATCGACTTGTGGCAAGTACACCGTTTGCGATTGTACGCTATGGTTTTGAATCTCTAATCGATAACCTTGCACGCCACGCTGCTGATCCGGGACCAAAGTCATGGCCAACGGATTGGTGACAACCAGTCGTTGAGGATCAACCCATTTTCCTGTCTGAGCATCAAGCTCGCAAAGCAACCATGTCCCAATTGGCATCCGTTGCGGGACGTGCGGCGTGGTCAATGTGATCTGCTGCATGCCCCGTGATACGACCCATTGTTTTGCAGCCACATCAAGCGATTGCCTGGGATATGCCGTGCTTGTTCGTTGAGGTAAAACGGTATCCAGCGCCCCCACCACATACACAGGCAAGTCAGAAAGACTCACACGGATCTGATGACTGTCGGGGATGACTGTGCTGCGATTGCCAAAGCTGTCATACAACGAGACGGCATCATTTGCAGGCAACTGAATCTCGCGCGGTTGACCATCGGTCGACCAGAGCGCCAGCACGGTTGAACCAGCACGATCAAAGGCATAGCCAAGCACGTGGTCCCCTAGAAAATCGACTGTGCCGAGATTGCGGGTTCCTTCCAACAGACGTGTCATGGTGGCAACGCCCATCGTCAAAGGCTTGGGACTGATGATCGTTGGACCAACGCGCGGATGGGTTTCAAGGTTAAACGCCATCCCTCCACCTCGTTTGCCTAGATCCGATGCGTAGAAGAACCATGTGCTGTGAGCACCTTCACCAAGTACGATTAAGTGGCCGCGCAGAATGTGACTCATTTCATCGCGAAGCTGTTGAGGTGTGATGGATTGGGTGACGTAATCACCATCCCAATGATCCCCCCATTCCGAATGCATGATCATGGCATCAGGCCCCATGTACTGACGGACCATTTGAACCAGCCGTTGCATTTGCGGGCGAATTCCAACTTCCGGTGCTGCTTTGTAGGTGTAGTACGCGTGCGTGACAATGCCGTCCATGTATTGGCCAAGCCCCAGCCGGAACATGCGTGCCATCCAATCATTGCCGGTCTGTAAAACACCAAAGTTACATCCAAGGAGTTTGGCATTGGGATCAACTTTATGAATCTGCTCATAGGCACTGCGATACATTTGAACCAATTGCTCATCGCTTCCAAGCCAATACCAATCGGGCTCCCAATGGATTTGATAGTAATTGTGTTTCATGTAGGTGAAACGGTGTTGATGCAGGTTGACTGCTTCGCGAGCGATGCGTTGGAGAATGTCACCATATGCTTGAAAATCACGCGGTGGATATTTCTGAGCATCGAACGTGTTGGAATATTTTTTCTTATGCTTGATCTGAGAGGGGCCATCAATGAGCCATTGCGGGACGCCATGTGCATCTATGAGTGTGGCCAACTTGTGATCCCAATCATACGGCCACGCATGCTTGAGTTCTGATTCGTCGACACGCGGCTTATACGCACCGGGATGTGGCTCCAGATCGTTAAGCCGACGGTTGCGATGGACCCAGCGCACGCCTAACGCCTTGTAATAAGCGTTATAGGGATCACCCTGCATGAACTTGCCGGTGTCGATGAAGGTCGTACCTTGCACGCCAAAACGTGAATCATCCATCTGCTTGAGCTTCAAGGCTTCAATGGCAGGTAAAACACCAAAAGTAACACATCCCGCTGGCGCGGTACCTCGCTTGGGAAGTGTCACGCCCGATTTTTGCAGCCGCGCTTTGACTTGAAAGTAACCTGCATGCTCGGGTGTGAGCTTAAGCGTGTGAACAAAGGGCGAATTGCCTTTGGGGACGGGAATCTGCCCCTGCTTAATGAGATGGTCATGGTTGAGCCATTGCCAGAGAAGCTGTTCATCCGTGGCGCGTGAACCTTCCACCGTCAGTTGCAACGCGACGGTTTGTTCTGGGTCAAAAATTGCGTAACGGTTGTTACTGATCCAACTGGCATTGAGCTTCAAATCATTTTCAGATGAAAGCAGCAACTGGCTTTGCGTGAGCGGGATGATCTGCAGGTTGGCAAAATCATACTCACCCTGACCGCCGTGATTCACACAACTCACCCGCAATGTGACCGCTGCATCGGGCACCTCACGAACCTGAGCAAACTTCTGCCAATGCCGACTATTGGGCACCATGAATTTAGGGAACCCACCAAGGCGTTGACCACGCTCGTCGTAAAAGAAGAACTCAAAACAGCCACGTTGGTAATCCGCCCCACCATGCTTAATGCCTTTGCCTTTGAGCCATGCAGCAATGCTCAGTGCCTTGGTGCCAGGATCGAGCTTGATGTTTTGCTGGATCCCCCCTTTGCCTGGCTGAGAAAAACGCATACGCAAAAACGCAAGATCGCCTTGCTTGATGACAGTCAGATCATTGGCCGATGTCGATATCGCTTGCCAATGTGTCGGGGGCATGTCATCGCCTGTAAAAGCGCTATTTGCAATGAGATTTTGAGCATCTGCTGATGAAGACAGCATGGTCAAAAAACACATCCATACCAGTACGAAATGAGGAAGGCGTTTGTTCATGATTCAGTTGAGCTACTGTGTTGTTTTGATGTCGTTGTGGCAGGCAGGAAGGAAATTACTGCGTAATCTGTTGAAGGTCTTTATTGATGTATCGCGGCTCGCCCATGGCTTTGATTTGCTCAGGGCCCATCCGATCCACATGGCCGTCAAGATGCCCAAAGGCTGCGGTGTCGGCATGTCGGGTGTGAATGGCAATACCGCCGTTAAAGGCGTAGGGTTGGTAGTAGTAGTATTGCTTGGCGTTGGATGAGCTGACGGTATCGACAGTGAGAAATAGTTTGGTGGGCTGAGGCGCGAGTGCGATGTTGTAAAACTGCCCGTCGCGCCAATCCTTGGAACTGATGCCAAAATAGGTATAGTTGCCAAAGTATGTCGTTGCGATCCCATAAGTTCGATAGCCACCGTTATAGCCTTCACCAAGCGTCGGGTCCGTGGGATATGCCGGGCAAAACGCAATCTTTTCTGACATGTAACCCCCGTCAATCAGAAAACTGGCCCAAGGCTTAGGGGTACTGGTAAAGTAAAACGCACTGGGCACCAGCCCTTTGGAATCTTCCGAGTAAACCAACTGACAGACCATTACCTGTTTTTGTGCGCTCAAGCATTTGACCTGCCGAGCCGTGTCTCTTGCTTTGGACAACGCAGGCAGGAGAATGGCAATGAGTAAAGCGATAATCGAAATCACAACCAGCAGTTCAATGAGCGTAAACGCTTTGCATCGCCTGCTGATAAACTGGCTCGGTGTGAAGCAGATTCGTGTCATCACGGGTTCCTTTATGAGCCATCCTCAAATGTTGCAAGCGTGATATTTTTTAAAAAAAATTCGCAAAGACATGACAGCATGCAACAGGATCGCATATGATCATAGGCACAGAAAAACCCTTTCGCAAGCGCTTGCGGAGAATTTTATGACATTTGCAAAAATGAAAACCAAAGCAGCGAGCCTCAAGGAAATCGCATCCGCAGCCGGCGTCTCAGAAGCAACGGTCTCACGGGTGATCAATGGCAAAGGAGAACTTTCCGCCAAGACCCGTGATCGCGTCATGGCGGTGGCCCAAAAGTTCAATCGGCAGGAAAACCGGCTGGTTCGTGGGTTTCAAACAGGTCAGACCCAACTCGTCGGCGTGCTGATCAGACCCAACAGCCCCTATTCGAACCAGATCTTCGCAGGTGTGCATGACACATTGGCAAAGAAAGATTGCGCGCCATTGGTGCTTTATCCTGATCGTGAACACGGCATCACCGAACAGCATCAATTGCAAAAGCTCCTGGCCTATCGTGTTGATGGAATCCTGCTCATGCCTTCGATGTTCGAAGCTGAAGACAGTTACTTCAAAGACGCATGGGATCGTG
>JBICHS010000485.1:0-7090 GCA_043101135.1 Phycisphaeraceae bacterium JB051 | reverse complement strand
GCGATCAACATTGCCGAGTCATTGGGCTTGAAGGTGCCTGAACAAATCGCAGTGCTTGGTGCGGACAATGATGATCTGTTAGTCGAAGCCAGCCATGTTTCGCTGTCGAGCGTGGACTTGCCGACGTTTAAGATCGGCTTTGAAGCAGCACGTTTACTTGACCAGATGATCAAGGGCGAGATCGCAGACAGCTGCATCACCAAGTTCCCACCCGTGCAGGCGGTAACGCGCAAGTCTACGGACATTACTGCCATTGCGGATGAAAGCATCACTGCGGCGCTCGCCTTCATTCGTCAACATGCCGCGGAGCCGATCTCGGTGACGGACATTGTTTCACGTGTACCGATTTCCAGGCGTGTTTTGGAACGACGGTTCCAACAGTTTTTACAGCGATCGGTTTACGAAGAGATTCAACGCGTGCATATCGAGCGTGCCTGCCGGCTACTCATCGATACGGACTTGTCCATTGCAGAAGTGGGGGAAGCGTCGGGCTTTTCAGGACGTGCAAGATTCCATGCGACCTTTGCCAAAGCGATGAAGCATACGCCCAAGCAATATCGCGATCTGCATCAGAGTCGGGAAGGTTGATCATTCACCAGAGCATCACAACGTCGCATGGAGCATCATGCCTTGGCCGAGGTTGACGAGTTTGGTATTGCCGGGGGTGACTTCGACGGTGAAGTTGAAGGAGCCATCCGGGCGACCGTCTTTGTAGAGCATGGCACGGACGAAGATGCGGGCGTTGGAGGAGGTGCGCTCGCGGACCTGCATCGTGCCGTTGAGTCGGAACACGGTGGCACCGACTTTCTTGGTGACATTGATGAGGATTTTATCGTCTTCGGTCAGACTGCCCGGGCAACGAATCTGGCCTGCATCATCGGGTAAATGAAACGTCAGCACTGCGGTTCCTGAGACGACAGTGGTGCTCTGGGCGGACGCGTCATCGCCCCCACAGCCTGAGAGTAAACCGGCGGAAACCAAGAGCAATGTGATGAGCAGCAGGCAACGCATGATGTAAAAATCCCCATGATCAAGTTCAAAACGACGTATTACCATGTAAACATTTGAATCGTCCTGATGCATGGGGCACTGTAGTTATCAGTAAAGATTGGCCCCAGAACAGGCCCTTCGATTTTGCGCCAGACCTTATAGACCTTATCATCCTTATTCTGACAGTGATTTTGACAACCCGACACCCTCGCAGGAAGTAAGCGACGATGACACAAACCGACGCCCCGCAACTCACCCAGACGGTCTACCGTATTGAAATCTGGCCCAAGGCCGGCGAAGCCGACGCACTGGCTCACCCGCATGAAGAGACAGTTGCCCAGCGATTTGGTGATAATGCAAACCTCCGAGCAGCAAGCATTTATTTGATCCAGTCCCCCATCAGCGCCGAGCAGGCCAACCAGATTGCAACCGAGCTACTCTGCGATCCGGTCTGCCAGGAGTTTGCGGTGGGTGTAAGCCCGATCACTGAAAATTCAGGCAGCGTGGAAGTCCACTACAAGCCCGGCGTGATGGATCCCGTGGCCCAATCGACCAAGTCTGCCATCCTTGAAATGCTCTCAAGCACCGGTCTGACCAGTGAACAATTGGAAGTCACCACCGGCGCTCGCTACGACGTTTTGGGTGCGACACCTGACGAAGCCGCGCTTACCGAGTTTGCCCAGGCGTCATTAGCCAACCCTGTCATTCAAGACATCTATGCCAAGGCGTATCACCCCGAATCTTTCATGACGGGCACGCCCTACGAAATGCATCTGACCCACGTCCCCATGCGTGATCTGGATGACGAAGCGTTGACCAAACTCTCTCGTGAAGGCCACCTATTCCTCTCTCTCGAAGAGATGAAGGCCATTCAGGATTACTACCGCAAAGCCGAACGTGAACCCACCGACATTGAGCTTGAAACCTTCGCTCAGACCTGGTCGGAACACTGCGTTCACAAGACCCTCAAGAGCACCGTCCATTACACACAGCCTGAAGGTGACGACGCGATCAACTGGGCATCACGCCCCGGTCACGAAGTCCACGAGGACGGCAGCGTCACCATCAACAACCTGCTCAAGTCCACCATCGCTGCAGCCACCAACAAACTCATGACCGAGCACGGCATGGACAAGTGGTGCGTCAGCGTGTTCGTCGACAACGCAGGCATCGTCAAACTCGACGATGAAGACGCAGTCTGCATCAAGGTCGAAACGCACAACCACCCCTCTGCCATCGAACCCTACGGCGGTGCTGCAACGGGTATCGGTGGCTGTATCCGCGACATCATGGGTACCGGTCTGGCAGGCAAACCCATCGCCAACACCGACGTGTTCTGTGTGGCACACCCTCAGCAAGACAAGCCTATCCCCACCGGCGTCATCCCGCCCAAGCGCATCCTCCAGCAGGTCGTCGCAGGCGTTCGTGACTACGGTAACCGTATGGGTATCCCCACCGTCAACGGCAGCGTCTGGTTCCACGACGATTACCTGGGCAACCCTCTGGTCTTTGCAGGCTGCATCGGCATGATCCCGCTGGACAAATGCTTCGGCGATCCGCAACCCGGTGACCACATCATTGCCATCGGCGGCCGCACCGGACGTGATGGTATCCATGGCGCAACCTTCTCCAGTGCTGAACTCACCGATACGCATGCGGACGAATTTTCCCATGCGGTTCAGATCGGTAACGCCATCACCGAAAAACAGACGCTCGACGTCATCCTCCAGGCTCGCGACCATGAAGGCGGCCCGTTGTTCTCCGCCATCACGGACTGCGGTGCAGGCGGTTTCTCGTCAGCTGTCGGTGAAATGGGTGAGAAGGTCGGCGCTCGCGTCATCCTCGACAACGCCCCGCTCAAATACCGTGGCCTGAGTTACACCGAAATCTGGATCTCCGAAGCCCAGGAACGCATGGTGCTCTCGGTGCCACAGGAACATGTCGAAAAGGTCATGGCCATCTGCGAATCCGAAGACGTGGAAGTCTGCGATCTGGGCACCTTCGGATACACCAACGAAGCGGGCGAACCAGAACTCATTCTGACCTACCGCGAGCAGGAAGTCGGTCGCCTGTCCATGCCACTGCTTCATGACGGCATCCCCACCCCGACCCGCAAGGCTCAGTGGACACCCGGTCAATATCAGACAGCACAGTCGCACCCCGTTGCAGACAAACCTGCTGACATGGGTGATGCACTCAAGACCTTGCTTGCCCATCCCAACATCGCATCCAAGCACTGGATCATCCGCCAGTACGACCACGAAGTTCAAGGCGGTGCAGCCGTCAAACCGCTCACCGGTCCCAATCAGGATGGCCCGTCCGACGCGTCCGTCCTGCGTCCCAAGCTTGGCTCCAACAAGGGCATCGCCTTGGGTAGCGGTCTGCAAACCGGCATGGGTGAAAAGTCCAAGGGCGACAGCTACTGGATGACGCTTGCTGCCATCGACGAAGCCGTGCGTAACGTCGTCTGCACCGGTGCTGACCCGTCCAAGATTTGCATCCTCGATAACTTCTGCTGGCCCAGCTGTGACAAGCCTGAAAACCTCGGTTCTCTCGTGCGTTCCGCCGAAGCCTGTTATGACGGCTCACTTGCCTACAAGACTCCCTTCGTCTCCGGCAAGGATTCACTCAACAACCAATTCACCACCGACTCAGGTGAAGTCATCTCCATCCCCCCGACCATGCTCATCTCCGCGATGGGGATCGTCCAGGATGCAACGCTCACCTGCACCATGGATGCCAAGTCCGCTGGCAACGTCCTGCTGATGATCGGTAACACGACGTCCGCCATGCTCGGCTCGCATTACACCATGTCCTACAGCGACACCAGCCGTGACATGACCGTGCCCAAGACCGACCTGCATGACGGCCCCTCTCAGGCTGCCATCGTCGCGGGTCTGATCCATCACAGCAAGGTCGTCTCCGCTCATGACTGTTCGGATGGTGGCCTGCTCGTTGCAGCAGCCGAGATGGCCTTTGCAGGCGGCATTGGCTTGGACCTTGACCTCTCAGCTGTGGCAAGCACCGGCAAGCTTGATGACGTCTCCGCTGCCTTTGCCGAAACCCCCAGCCGATACCTGCTGGAAGTCAAGCCCGAGAACCTCGACGAAATCATCCGCCTGCTGCGTGACAAGCAGATTCCGTTCGGCGAAGTCGGTCGCTTCAACGACAGCGACAAACTCACCGTCCGCAGCAGCGAATCCGGCCAATTGCTTGAACAGTCACTGACTGATCTGAAGGCAGCATGGTTGGGTACCTTGGATTGGTAAAAAGCATTTTGCCACAGATGAACACAGATAAACACAGATGTTTTGCAGATTGATTTATCTGTGTTCATCTGTGTTTATCTGTGGTTAATTGCATTGAAACATTGTGGCTGGAAATGCCGATGCCTTACAAACTTCAAATCCTCGAAGACAAGCGTTTCTCCTGTCATAGCTGCGGGAATTGCTGTCGGCATTGGCATGTCCAATTGCTGCCCGAGGAGATTGATCGCATCGCATCATTGCGTTGGCCAACCGGTGATCCACTGGGTGGGCAGACCATCAACATGGTCCATAGCGGCCAGACGTTTCTTGCACACAAGCCCAACGGTGATTGTATTTTTCTGAATCGGGACAACGGCTACTGTCGCATCCATGAGCAATTCGGTGAGTCTGCCAAACCGGTAGGCTGTCAGCTTTTCCCATTCTCCATGCATCGGACATTTGACGACAAGGTCAGCATCACACCTCGACATGACTGCCCTTCCGTGCGTCAAAACAAAGGTGACCGATACAAGGCCAATCAACTGAGCAAACTCGCGGAGGTCGTGCTTGATGATGCACGCCCGTTTACGCAGCAGCAGCGATGCAATCTGGATGAAGATCAAGTTCAGGCGATTGTCGATTTTCTCTCCGCCCTGCTGCCGAGTTTGCCAACCGCTGCGCACAAGGCCATGTTCCTTTACGGCTTCTGCGATTGGCTTACGCATCAGGAAGCCTCCGAACTGGATCGTGAAGCGTTGGGGCAGCTTTACCAACCGCTCGTCAATCACGTTAATCAATGGCATGAGCAAACTGATGCAAGCAAGCTGCGTAAGGTCGATCGTTATACGCTGGCCAACCTGTTATCCATGTATCTGCGTCGTGATGAAGACGTATTGGACAAACGCGTCAGCCGAATCAAGCGTGCAGCGAGCATCGTGTTCTTCGGCTCCGGCAAAGCCTCCGTCAATGCGTTGGGCAGCATGTATCCAACAGGTAGCGGCAAGAGTTCACAGCTCTTTGACAAATCCAACGACGACAAACTCGATCTATCCTTACTGGATCAACTGATCAAAACCCGCTTGCAAACACTGGGCTTCATGGGATCAGCCAATCACGATATGGACCTGCTTGATGGGCTGCGCAGTTTGTGTCTGCTTTATCCCATGTGTCTTGGCACCGCCAGACTCTTTGCCCAAACTGATGCGCCCATGGATCATGCCATCGGCGCGATTGATCACAGCTTTGGTCGTGCGCATGCCCTGCGTACTTCTGCTGCCAATCGGCTTGTTCGTCAGTTACTTGATCCGGATGTCTTTGCATGTTTGATGGTCGCAATCGCCTAGAAAAGCCTCTGGTTTACAAGGCATTTTCAGCCACAGATACACACAGATGAACACAGATAAAGGCAAAAAGTCTTCAAGTTTTTTGTCTTGAACATCTGTGTGTATCTGTGTTCATCTGTGGCAAAAAATTGTCTTGAATCAAACAACACACAACATTGCAAAGACCTACAATACCTGCATGGAACTTGAAGGACTCAAACTCAATATCCCCGGCTTATTCATCACTGCAACGGGAACCGACGTCGGCAAGACCGTGGTCACCTGTGCATTGGCCAGCGTGCTGCGGGATCACGGCATGCGCATTGGCGTGAGTAAACCCCTGGCATCGGGATGTCGCAAAGACCGTGAAGGTCTGGTTTGCCCGGACACTGAAGCGATTGCACACTTTGCGGACTGTCGCGTGCCGTTGGAGACGATCACGCCGATCCGCTATCGCCAACCGCTTGCCCCTGGTGTAGCTGGGGAAACGGAGAACGTGCCGTTTGACGCTGATGCCATCGTCAAATCCCTGCATCACATTCAGGCTATCAGTGACTGCCTGCTGATTGAAGGAGCCGGCGGACTCTACGTACCGATTGATGCAGCGCATCCCAAGCGTTCGATGCTCGATCTGATGTCCGCGATTGGCTATCCGGTTTTGATCGTCGCAGATGCAGGCTTGGGAACACTCAACCACACGACGATGACGATCAAGTGCCTCAAACAGGCAGGCTGCAAGATCGCAGGCGTGGTGTTTAACCGTCATGAACCTGACGCATCATCACGCGGCAAACTCGAAGATCCGTCCATGCTCTCCAATGCCAGGTGGCTCAAACGCATGACAGGTGTTGATGTGCTTGCTGTGATCCCACGTTGTGATCCTGCGAATGTCCAACCTCACGAAGGCATTCTTGATCAGGCAGTCATTGATGCGATGGGATTGTTTTATTGGCCGGATCGGTTGGGCGAAGCAAAGTGATCGGCTTGTGAGTTGGACTTGTTTTTCTCGATGGGCTTACCCAGAATCTCCGTCATGGTGTTGCGAATCCCGCCCAGCGATTTAACGGATGTAACCGGATTTTCCAGCGTCCCACCGACATGAATGCCCACCAGCTCATTCTTGAACATCTTCATCAATTCCGTCACCGGCCCGAGATTCGGGGCACCAGGGTTGCGAGTGAACATGTCAAGATTCAACGCGCCGCTATCGTATTGCAGTGTGCCGTTGCCTGCGATGTTGATCGTTGGTGATTTGAGTTCGATGTTTTCGACGTTGATGAAATTCCCATCCACCAGGAACTGGACATCTGCATCGTTAAACTGCCGAGCTGTCGGGGAGGCCATGTTCAGAATCTGGACAATCGACATGGTCAACGGGAACTGATAAATGTTGGCATTGCGGATCGCAATCGAGCCACGCCCCGAGCGTTTATTTTCCTGCCCGACGGACATGCCTGAAATCGTCAGGTCGGCAGAGAGCGTCGGGCGATCCAAAGCATCATCAATCACGGGGATTTTTTCGCGAGGCTG
>JBICHS010000484.1:0-10586 GCA_043101135.1 Phycisphaeraceae bacterium JB051 | reverse complement strand
GACGGACCATCATGGCTAATGTGTAGGGTTCCTGGCCACTACTGCATGCTGCAGACCAGATACGAAGGACCTTGCGATCACGACGCGCTTCAATGACCCCGGGCAGGACGTTCTTTTCAAACACGTCCAGTTGAGGTTGATTCCGAAAGAAGCTTGTTTCATTGATGGTGATCTTTGAGAACATCACCTGAAATTCATCTTCGCGATACGGACCCATGGTCAGGAACACGATGTACTGATCGTAGTCCTCAATTTCCAATTCGCTAAGGCGATCACCCAGGCGGCTTTCAAGCAGGTATTTTTTGCTATCAGCAAACCAGATGCCGCTGCGATCGTAAATAATCTTTCGCAGAGAAGCATATTGCTGATCGCTCATTGTTTGTGTCGTTAATGGCATTTAACCTTCTCACTCATACAAGAACACCGGATCAGTCAACAGACAATCAAGCTGCGGTACGTGCAGCACCATGCTTGATGGTGCTTTCGATGGCTCGAAGCTCTTCAAGGTTAAACAAACGTGACAAATCAAGGAGAATCAAGAGGCGGTCTTCAAGTTTGCCGATCCCCATGATGTATGAGCTGTCTACGGAAGATGAGGTAATTGAAGGGGTGGCTTCGACGATTTCGCGGTCAATGCGAAGCACTTCATGCACACAGTCAACGATAAAGCCCAGGACGCGGCCGTCAACTTCCACCACAATGATGCGGCTGGATTCAACATGCTCGGTCAGTTCCATATCAAAACGTTTGCGAAGGTCCACAACAGGAATGATACGGCCACGCAGATTAATGACACCTTCCACACAGTCAGGGCTTTCGGGCACCTTGGTGATGGTCATCATGCGGTTAATTTCCTGAACCAGCAGAATGTTGACTGCGAATTCTTCACTGCCAACACCGAAAGACACCAACTGCAGCTGGCTTTCATCAGTCATGTTGTCTGCGATTTCAGAAGTTTTAGCCTGTGATTGATTGTTGACTTGAGTCATGGTTGTATCCTCTGGTATACCGTGTTTTATCGGCCCAACCTGTTGAACGACTTACTGCGTTTTGAAACGATTGATGAGGGTTTGGAGCTGTTCAGACTTACAATTCAATTGTGAAGCTGCGTTGGCTGCCTGTGTTGCCCCTTCGGTCGTTTGACGCGTTACTGTACTTATGCTTTCTACATTTCGGGCAATTTCACCCGCGGCTTGAGACTGTTGGGCCGATGCAGCAGCAATTGATTCAATTAATGTCACAACCTTGCCGGCATCATCGACAATGAGATTCAATGCCTGCCCGGCTTCCTCAGCCAGATGGACACCTTCGGTCACACGTTGCGTGCCCGTGTTCATCCGATCAACGGCCTGTTTGGTTTGTGATTGGATCGCCACGATTGAATCAGCGACTTGCTTGGTGGCCTGGGTGGTGCGTTCTGCGAGTTTTCGGACCTCGTCAGCGACGACTGCAAAACCGCGACCATGTTCACCGGCTCGGGCGGCTTCAATCGCAGCGTTCAATGCCAGGAGGTTCGTCTGATCCGCAATGTCGTTAATCACATCAATGATCTGTCCAATTTGTTGACTGCGTGTTCCCAGCTCATCAATCTCCGTAGCCGATTGATTGACCAGTTGGGCAATGTCGCGAATACTTGTGACAGTGCGTTGAACAACTTCGCCACCATTGGAGGCATTGCCACCAGAGTCGCGTGATGTCTGCGCTGCTTCATTACTCTTCTGAGCGACTTCACTAACCGTAGCGTTCATCTCTTCGACTGCCGCTGAGACCTGGGTGGTCTGGCGATGCTGATTCTCCAGGCCGTTGGCCATTTCCTGTGCAGAGTTTTGAATATGACCTGCAGCCGCTGAGACTTCCTCACTGGCACCACGGACCTGGTCAATGACGTTACGGATGTTATCAATGAATACGTTAAACCAGTGGCCCAGTTGTGAGAGCTCGTCTTTGCCTTTCTCATTGACCTTTTGCGTCAGATCGCCTTCGCCTTCTGCAATGTCCTTCATGCGATGGAGCATTTCCGAGATGGGTTTGGTGAGTTTACTGGAGACAAACAATGAAATACCGACGATCAGAACCAGAATCCCTACGGCACTGAACAGCAGGATATTCTGGATCTTGATGATTCGTGCCAGGGCCTGATCTTCAGGAATGCGTACCATCGCAGACCAGTGCAAGCCGGGATAGCCCAACGCACCTTTGGAATGGGCATAGCCTGAGACCTGTCGGATTTGCTTGCGTGCATGAACCGAAATCAGGTTGCCTGTTTGTTGCTCGATGGCATTGGCTGCTGCCGAAACGCCGTTGGTTGCCAGGTTCAAGGTGAGAATGACATTTTCCATGTCCCGGTTGATGTTGTTGTTGTGAACAGTCGGGTCACAGTCAACAATGATGCGTCCGTCTTTATCGAGAATGGTTAACTCCGCGCCATTCATGCCGGACTCTGAAAGTTCTTCGTATGTCTGATAAACAATATCTTCGACCAGACTCCACATGGCATAGTTTTTCCAGATGGCGATGACTTTGCCTTGTGCGTCATAAACCGGAGCGACATAGCCGATCGTCAGTCCTTCGTTGTTGTAAATGCGTTTGACCGATTCATCAACGTAGAGATCTTCAACAACGGTGCCTGTGAGAAGTTTGCTTTCGAGAAACTTCTTGTCGATGGCATCTTCAAGCCATTTGGTGGAGGCAAAGTTTTGGTTGTAGAGAAATGCTGTATCAACGGGCTGCCCCATGGCATCCTGATTGTTGACCGCGATGACTTTGCCATCCAGGTCCACAAGTAATGTCAGATAGTAAATGCCGTAGGTCTTGACATATTGATTCATCACATGAGTGATGGCATTCTGGTCGGAGCTTTTGTACCAATGCTCCTTGTCTTGAATGACCTGGTTGATGGCAAATGCCTGCACATCGCCGTAACGCTCAAAGAGATTGCGTTCGACTTTGTCAATGATATTGACAGCGACATTCTGGGTGGTGATTCCGATCTCAGATCCTAATTCTTCAGTGGCATACCAGGCTGTGGTGCCAATGACGAGGACGGGGATCAGACCGGTGATAACGAAAGCGATAATCAGCTTGCTGCGCAGAGACATGGTGGATTCCATTGGTTAGAAGAACAAAAACAACATAGTTCTATTTCGTGGATTACAACGTTCCACAAAATTTATAATCAGTGATAATCCGGAATATTTTCAGTTTATCTGTGGGGTTTTCACGCTGCCCATGTACGTGATTGGGCTTGTCCCAGGAGTTGGGCGATCTGGTCGGGGTTCATGCTTGCAACGATCAGTCCAGCTTGTGTGACGGCTTTGGGCATGCCGTAGACAACACAGCTTTCGTGATCCTGAGCAATGATGGGAGCGCCGACTTCATGGAGCTTGCGTCCACCTTCAAGGCCGTCACATCCCATGCCGGTGAGGACGATGGAAAGCACGTTTGCCCCAAAGACCTTGGCTGCCGACGAGAACAGTTCGTCCACGCAGGGCTTGTATAAAGCGTCCGCCGGTTCGGTTGACGCTTCGAGTTGGATGGTAGAGGTGCCGATGGCTTTACGGACACGCAGATGTTTGCCACCCTGGGCAAGATACACTTTGCCGTTCTCCATGGGCATGTGTCGGTCGACATGAACGACGGGCACCTTGGCCATGTCATTCATCCGTTCAACAAGGCTGGCAGTGAAGGTTGCAGGCATGTGCTGAGCGATGAGAACCGGGTAGGGGAATCGCTCAGGTAATGCGGTGATGAGTTTTTCAAGGACAGGCGGGCCACCGGTGCTTGATCCAATGAGAATGGCGCGTGGTGGCTTCTTGGCGAGTAATTGCTTGACGTCCACATGATGATGGTCGTGTGCAATCGCCGGCTTACTGATCGCTTTGCCCGAACGTTTGGATTCAACCAGGGCATGAACCTTGGCAAGCAGATCGTCACGAATATGCTTGATATCCAGTGAAATCTGTGATTGGTCTTTGGCAATGAAGTCGTCAGCGCCATAACGCAAAGCCTGCAACGTAACATGCGAGCCTTCGGTGGTCAGGCTGGAGACCATCAGAATACGCGTGTCAGGGCAGAGCCGTTTGATCTGTCGACAGGCGGTCAAGCCATCCATCTCAGGCATCTCAATATCCAGCGTGATAATGTCAGGCTGGAATTGTTGCGTGAGCTTGATGGCATCCAATCCATTGCGGCCCGTCGCCATAACACGGATGGACTCGTCGCTCTCAAGCATTGATCGAATGGCATTGCGCATGAAGGCAGAATCGTCAACGACCAATGCATTGATGGTGGGTTTTGGTTCGAGCACTTCGCCCTCCCAATTCAGGTATCACTCATCCTGGACCGCAGGTAATTGATACGGACATGGCATGACATCGGCCAAAAGCGCTATAAGCTTAAGTAAAATTCAATCAGGAATGAGACAAGATATATTTGCGTTATCAACACGATTAAAGCGCATTGGCTGCAGAACGCAGGCTTTCACGTGCTTCAGCAATCGGGATTTGCTGACGTTTGCGATTCAGGAAGAAACTGACATGGTCATAGCCGCAAGCGTCCAATAAATCCAAAGCAGCGATATAACCATCACCCACACGTTCAGGACAATGTGCGTCCGCACCAATGACACAAGGGATGTCTCGCACACGCATTTGCTTGAGAATCGCGGGCGCCGGGTTGAACTCTTCGATCACCTTGAGAATGCCCGAAGTGTTGAGTTCCATGGCAATGCCTGTTTTGGCGATGGCATCCAGACAATGACAGATGTGATCCATCATCGCATCAAGATCCCAACGCGCAGCGTAACAGTTCTTTACCAAATCAGGGTGTGATAACGTGTCATACAAACCCGTCTGCGCCACCTTGACCAGATTGGAGAAATAGTCCTTGTGATATTGGACCGCATCATCTTTCCAGAAAATATCGCGGTACTCAGGAATCTGCGGGTGCACCGATCCGAGCACATGGTTGAGCTCCGCAGAGGCCAACTGTTTTTCGACATAGCTTTCAATACCGGGGAGCCAATCCGCTTCGATGCCCAGACGGACATCGACTTTGCCTGCCCATTCTTCACGGGTCTGTGCGACAAGGTCCTGATATTCCTGCCACTGGTCTTCACCCATACGAACCGATGCGGAGATACCATCAGGCAGGGGGTTGTGACAGGTGACGACGATGCCTTTGAGGCCGACCTTCTGCGCACGCGCTGCATACTCCGTGGGCATGCCCTTGGCATGTTTACACAACGGTGTATGCATATGCTGTTCGTAGAGAATCGGCTCGGTCATCACACAAGGCTCCAATATCGGACGGCAAACGTAAACAGGCAGTTTAGCTTTTGTCGACCGATTTGTCGCGTGAGGTGAGACCTGTTGGCAATTCTAGAAAACCGACTCACGAGGTTAACGACATCTGTTCCTTGATCCGTCGTCCGTATAACCGTCGGGTGGCAAAGGTCAGAAATGCCAGCAATGCGTAGGTGCAATAGATGATGGATGGTATCAAGATGGAAACCATGTTGTGAAACAATGGTGTGCTCCTGATGTTGAACCAATACATGGATATAAGAAGCGTACACATTGGGAGCCAAAGTAAAAGCAGGATAAACGTAGCAAGGCTTGTTCGTTTGAGATGGCCGGGCTTAACACATTGAATCAGTTGGCCAAGACGCATCCAGTACGCCAGCAACGCCACCCAGGCCAAGGTGATGTAGATTAACGAAGTATAACGGGCATAAAGAAGCCATGGGATGTCCATCCGCAACAAAATGATTGGAAGTAGATGATTCAGTAATGATGACAAACATACCACAATGGAAAGAACCCTTAGGCCAACAGTCGTAAAACGATGCTTGGGGGCTTGATCAATTCGTGGGTTGGTTGTCGAAATCAGATACATGCCAATGATCATCAGGATGTAGGGCAGCATACGAATATACTGTTCGGATGGCATCCATGAGGGAAGTAAGAACTGCAAGGCTATCGTCGAACCGATCGCAAGCATGAAGTACGTCATTCCGCGTCGGATTTTTTTATGCCACCTGGGATTGCCCAGAAAGATGTTGTTACTGATGATCGACTTGACGATCTCACTGCCACACTCAGGGCATTGGCTCTGATAAGGCTGTGTCCGCAGATTGTATTGGCAGGTTTCGCAGGCAAGGTCATCATCAATCTGTCCCTGCTCATCAAGTTTGACCAGCGTACGCAGGATCGCTTCACTGGCAGGACGCTGACACACTGGGCAGGGATTGTGGATACTCAAACCCTTGAGGCTTTGACCGCAGCGACAGGTTGTGTGTGTGAGAATGATGCCATCTTCATGATTGACACCCGGAAATTTAATTGATGCTGGCATCATGATGCTGCTTCTAGGAGACGGGGGTGGGCGGTTGTGTCGGCGGGGTTTGGCCCGGCGTGTGAGGTGGCAGTGTTCGCATGCTGTTTATCTGACGCGTGAGTTTGTCAAATTGCCAATACATGCGAAACGCAACACCGGCGTTGGCAACAAAAGTCGCAACCAGCAAAACAAACACTGCAAGTGCCACGGCAACGGCCAACAGGTCATTCTGGGTTGGCATGACTTGGAACAACGTGACGGCAACCGTGAACAGGATCGTTAACAAATAGAGGCCACGTGTAAAACCTATGTCACGTTCCAGTTTGGGATGATTCAAATGGGTTGAAAGTAATAGACAGCGTTTGTAATAAAGCCAACCTGTGACAGCCCAGCATAATGCTAGCAAGATCCATATCGACAGATTGATGGTGTCGCGTAGGCTTGCAGAAATCCCCGTGGCCGTGTTGATAGCAATCACGACATACACAATAGCCAAGGTCACCCAGATCGCAGGGATGATCAGTGATAGTTGGCAGCAACGCTTAAGCCAGCTGCAAACCTTCTGGTTTACCGGCATTTGATCGGTGAAGACATCGGGTGAAGAAACTTTCCAGACTCCGACAAGCCCCATGATCAAGGTGACCACAAAACCTAAGGGGACCACGATGGCGGGCAGAATGAACAAGATACCAAGGCCGATAAGCAGGTAGGCCAGCCGCATCTGTTTGATCCATTGGGCGTCTGCCATCAGCAGGCGATTCTGGATGATGGTTTGACTCACGGGCATGCCGCATTCGGGGCATGGCTTGGCATAATGCATGGTCCGCAGGTTGTACTTACAGGAGCCGCAAGGCAGGTCGGATGTCAGACAGCCTTGATCATCGAGCAGTGTAAATTGCTGATAGATCGTTTGGATGACAGGTGTCTGACAAATCAAACACGTGTCAGTGTGATGTGCATCGAACAGTGATTCCTGGCAACGGCAACATTTCAAGGGTCGCAACAGCCGACCATCGACGCCAATTCCCGGAAGATTCAGACCCATGACCATTAATTCCCCTCGTCCGTCTCATTCTGATCCGAATCGTTTTCTTCTGGCGGCTTGTAGTACGGATTCTTCGGATCGTAGTCGGGCATGTCGTGCTGCTGATTGAGTTGCTGAATCTGCTGGCGACGGTTGGCAATGATGCGCTTCTGGAATTCGTCATAGGTGTTCTTGACCGCTTCGAGCATACGCACGACCTGCGGGGCAGAGATGAACACACGGGCGGTGACCACCGAACGCGGGAAGAAGTTACAGATGAAGTCCAGATTGAACTCGGCTGCAGAGTGACTGATCATCACCGCATTGGCGTAGGCGGCGATCAAGCCGTCCTCGGGCGTTTTCAGATCGTCGTAAATGTCTTCAATGCTCGGGTGATTGACGATCTTGGGCTTGACCGGTTCCTGGGGGGCGGATGACGTGGGCGGGGTGATTTCATCGTCATTACTGTTGCTGGCAAATTGGTTGCCTGAAGGTTGGGCCGGTTCGTCGCGATCCGCTTGAGGCGTTGGGGAAGCTTGATCGGGAAGCGCGGTCTGGCCTGCGGCTTGGCCACTGCCTTCACCTTCGGCAGTGTCCAGATGCGGGTTGATTGACGGTGCGTCTTTGGGGGACTCGTCATCACCTTGCTTGGGCTGGAACGGTTTGACGTCGGGCATGTCCTTGAGTGTCTGGGGCTTGTCACCTGTATCGTCCTGATTCTGCTCCTTGGGCTTGGGCATTGTGGGGAGCATGCCAAAGCGTTCCTGGTACTTCTCCAGGTTTTTCTCAAGGGTGTTGATCATCTGTGGCAGGACGGCATGCGGAAGGACCACACGCTGAACCACATGGTGCGGCCGCTGCATACGGAGCACGAAATCGAGAATGAACTCGGTGTTGCCCATGAGCACGATCGCGCCGGTGGAAAAGACACCACGGCTGACGGACTCGGGTATGCGTGCGCTGAGTTGGTTATGGCGGATCTGACCGCGGATGAGGTGATTGTTGTTATCGTCACCGGAAGGTTGCTGTGGCGTTGTATTCATAAATTATCAAACCTGTCAAAAACTGAGAATCGTCTGGCGGGGGACTAGCAGGTCACCCATTTTCCACGCTTTACCGCCAACGTCAATTTTGGACGCATTGACAAGTTTCATTTCCGTCACAGTCGATACAGTCCCAACGGCATGATGTGCGATACGTGCCGATAAATAAAGTCGAATTCTCAGACGGTCGATTTTCTGAACATCAGTTGCGTCTATCAGGTTCAGACGTGTGATTTGTATCAGGGGTAGTGAAAGGTCCGTCGCGCCATGCATCGTCCGTTATCTGGCGTCATCATACCGGGCAAATGGCTGATTATCTGGACGATGATGCTGGTGGCAGTTTGTTGCCTCCCGGCATTATTGATGGCTGTTGGTGTTGATTTTGGCAACGCGCCGGGTCATGCCTTTCACCGTCAGATTTTCGAATCCGAGCACGCGGCCACCGAGGCGATGTTTCATGCCATGAGCGGGAGCTTTTTGCACTCGATCGTTGAGTGGAGTGCGTTCTGCGTCGCCGTGGTCATCGCGTTGGCTGCCATTCTGCATTATCGCCTTAACGGCCAAAACAGCACGCCGATCATCAGTCTGATTTTGCTTTCCGCCGGGACGATGGATGCGTTTCACGTTCTGGCAGCAGACCGTTTGATCCCCACGGTGCCTGACAACGCCACTTTTATACCATTTACATGGGCTCTGAGCCGCTTTTTCAATGCTGGTATCACCATCATTGGTGTGGGGCTGCTGGTCTTTACGCATCAACGCAAGCATCAACGCCGCGTTGGTTTGATTGTGTTCACAAGTCTGCTTTTTGCCGGCTGTGGCAGTTTGCTGGTTTGGGGATGCGCCCGATATGAGCAGTTGCCAACATCCATTTATCCTGAGCAATTCATTTCACGCCCGTGGGATATCCCGCCTTTGGTCATGTTCATCGTGGCATCACTGGTGGTCATTCCCTCAGCCTTGCAGCGGCACCGGAATGTGTTTTTGCTGACCATCTGGTTGAGTATGATCCCGCAGATCGCCACACAGTTGTACATGGCTTTGGGTTCACGCGCCTTATTCGACAGTGCCTTTAACGTGGCGCATGTGATCAAGATCCTGGCCTACATCACGCCGCTGGGTGGTTTGTGCGTAGATTATGTGTTATTGCATATGCAGCTTGAACGCAGTGTTCGACACATATCTCGTAGCCGCACCAAACTCCGAGAGAAACATGATCATCTCCAGGCTGTACTGGTGAATATTGGTGATGCGGTGTTAACAGTGAGTCGTCATGGCCAGATCAAGACTGCCAATCCAACCGCCACCCAACTGTTTGGGCATCACCGTGAATTACTTTGCCTGATGCACATTGATGATGTGCTCAAGGACATGCCTGTGAGTTTTCAGGGAATCTGTCATCAGTTGGATCACAGCCAAAGTCAGTGGCAAAGTGCATACTATCTGGAAGCCACGGGATGGCATGCCGACCAACACGGTTTTGATGCCGAGATTGGTGTTAATCGACTAAGCGATTCGCCGCATTCTGATTATGTTGTTTCAATACATGACTGTACGCAGATTCACCATGTCACGCGTGAGTTGGCTCATGCCCGAGACCAGGCGCATCTTGCTGCTGAAGCCAGAGATCGTCTGCTGTCGAATGTCAGTTTTGAACTGCGCACGCCGCTTAATGCCATGATGGGCTTTGCGACATTGCTAGAGGATCAGTTGCGTGATCTGCACATGAATGAACTCATTGAAGATGCTTCAGAGATTCGCCATGCCGGTCATCATCTTCAGGAAATGATCAATGAAATACTCGATCTTGCCACCATCAATCAAGGCAAGCTCGATATCACCATCGGCCCAGTCAATCTCAAATCGCTGTGTCAGCATGTCATGCAATCCTCGTTGGGCATCATCGAAGCCAGCAGCAATATCATGCATCTTCACTGTGATGAAGATCAACTGGTGATTCAGACTGATTCGGACCGCCTGCATCAGATTCTGTTTAACCTGTTGACCAATGCAGCCAAGATGACTCAGGACAGCCGGATTGATCTGCATGTCCAATTGCAGGATTATCATGATCGACCGGGTGTGATGATCAATATCAGCATCGCCGGCTTGAAACTTTCTGACTCGCAGCAGCAACTGATTTTTGAAATTTTTGGCAACACATCCGAGCCATCGCATCCGAT
>JBICHS010000483.1:0-16630 GCA_043101135.1 Phycisphaeraceae bacterium JB051 | reverse complement strand
GGTTCACGGCGGCGGCTTTAACACCACGGAATTCCAGGATCGTCGCCTGTACATCAACGGCTTTGTCAAAGCGGACAAATGCGAACGCGGCGAGTGGGCATGGCGTGAGGGACGCACGTGTCATCTGCATGGCAAGCAGGCATTGATTCAATTCAACGAGGTGGACACCATCGCTGATGCGTTCTATGCCGGCCACGCCAACCGTCAGGAAAAGATCACGGACTAACCCGCAAAATCACTGCAAGCGGTACATCAATTTTAAATATCAAACACCGACAGGCGCCCTGTGCTTGTCGGTGTTTTTAATTGTTTGGTAGTGAATCGTTATACAGACAAAATTCGCAACAAAAATAGGCCGATAGTCCCAATAAGTACTTCAATGGTTGATCAAACGCTCAACAAAACACAGGGTCCGATATGACATTTGATCAAAACAAGCCAAAGCACAACGGGCGATCCGGGCTGTTATCTGCAAAGCGATTATCCATTGCATTGTTCGTGTTGCTCGCGGCAGCTGCATTCATGGCGATCACTTCCAAACGGATGTTGCCGAGTAAGCTCTATGCGCGATTGGTCAATACCCAGATCAAGACGATTGACCTGACTCTGCCTCAACACACCATGCTCACCGCTGTGACACTCAAGGACGTCACCGACGAGCACAACGAGTTGGTGCAGGTTGAAGACTGGCTGTTACACCCGGTTGAAAAATACACACTCAAAGGCAATTTGTTTGTGTTTGAGAATGTGCTTGATCAGACAGGCAAGATCGCGGTGAAGCTTGGCCCCCTGCCTGAGATTCGCGCGGTGACTTCGGATTGGGACGTGTGGGTGTCAGCCAATGAAAATGGTGGCTACACCGCCAAGCTCCGTGACGATGAAACCTACCCCTGGCAGATCATCGACTACACCGGTGGCAAGCTTGGTCAAACGCGTGCACTGCATCAGGCCCAACGCCAACTCATGAACTGGGACGACATCAACTTTCTTTCCAACACCTGGGGCGATCGCTCGCAGGACTCACGCATGACCGAAGCGTTCATTCTCAAGGAGATCGAGGCAGGTGCGAAGCTGGGCGTCGAAGTCATTCAACTGGATGACGGCTGGCAGCGTGGTCGAAGCATTAACTCCGTCGACGCGAAAACGGCCAACGGCAAATGGGAAGGCTTTCAGGATCACGACACCAATTTCTGGTCGCCGGACCCGGTGCGTTTCCCGCATGGCTTTGAAACGATTCTCGCTGCTGCTCAGGACGCGGGCGTGTCGCTTGGCTTGTGGTATGCCCTGGATAGTGCCAAGGACTTTACGCATTGGCAAAAAGACGTGCAGACGGTCATTGGTCTGCATCAGACGTATGGCATTCGTCATTTCAAGTTCGATGCCATCAATTCACGGACCTCGCGTGGTGAGGAAAACCTTCGGGCATTTTTCGATGCACTGGGCGAGCAGTCCAACCATCAGATCATTGTCGATCTGGACATCACGCTTAACCGTCGGCCGGGGTACTTCGGCCGCATCGATTGCGGGCCGCTGTTCGTGACCAACCGTTACAGTGATTGGCACAATTACTGGCCTCACCAGACACTGCGAAATCTCTGGCAGCTGTCGCGCTGGATTGACCCGATGCGCATGCGGATGATGTTCCTCAACAACACGCGTAACGCCGATCGCTATGCCAACGACCCGCTGGCGCCGGGGCATCTCTCCCCGGAGAGCTTGTTCGCACCATTGATGTTCTGTCAGCCTTTGGGGTGGTTTGAAAATTCGAATTTGCCCAGTGACTATTTTGAGCAGGTGCGCCCCCTGGTGGACTTATGGAAAGAACATCGGCAGGCGATTCATGCGGGCACGGTGTTTCCCATCGGCACGGAGCCTGACGGCGTGAACTGGTCGGGGTTTGTCTCGGTGAACCCGGAAAAAGGCAGTGGGTATCTCTTGATCTGCAACGGCATGCAGGCGTCGGTGGAGCTGGATCGCGATCTGCCCAGGTGGCTCAAAGTCTCGAACCTAAAGCAACTTGCAGGACACGGGCAAGTGCTCAGCAGCGATACGCAAAGGCTTCAACTCAGCGCGATGCCTCAGCAGTCATTCTGGTTTGGGACCTTTAAAATCAGCCGATAAGCTGTCCCGCATTCAATCCTGTCCCATGTTTGGCATGCGCAAAACAGCGTTAACTTCTCTCAAACGCCAAAATTCCGTTCAACTTTCTTTATGACTGTGGAATAATGTCCGCCAACGCCGAGTAATGTTGGCAGGAGTATAGAAAAGTGGCTAACAGTCAAGCAAGACAGTTGATGATGGCAGAGATGGATTCGGTTTACCGAATGGCTTTTCATCTCACCCGCCATCCAGACGAAGCATCGGATCTGGTGCAGGAAACATTCCTGCGAGCCCTGCGTGCTGAGTCGAGTTTTGAACTGCGTGAAAATGGGATCAAACCCTGGTTGTTCAAGATTCTTCACAACGCGTTTTACACGAAGATCGGCAAAGCCAAACGCGCGCCAACCCTCGTGGAAGACCTCGGGCATGAATCGGCACCGGATGACATCAACCTGCCAAGCCCCTGCTGGGACCTGGAAACCCTGGACTGGGAACAAGTGGATGACCGTCTGAAGGACGCGATTCACGAGTTACCTGACCACTACCGCGAAGTGCTTTTGCTCTGGGCGGTGGAAGGTTTGAAGTACCGGGAGATAGCTGATGTGCTCGGCGTGGCGTTGGGGACGGTGATGAGCCGTCTATATCGCGCCCGAAGCGTTCTGTCTGAACAACTGGCCGAGTTGGCTCAAGAGCATGGAATTTCCGTGGCCGATTAAGGCCCTGTCAAAGACTCCCAAGGGGAAAAGTGTCGATATCTTCGAATTGGTATTGATATATCAGGTGTGTAGCTATGAACAGCAACGAATGTAAAAAATATCTGGCAGCCTTTGCCGACGGTGAACTGGATGTGGATCAGAATCTGCGTCTGTTGGAGCACATGAAAATGGACCCCAACGCCACAGCACGTGTGACCCATCAGCAGCAGCTGCGTGACAGTGTCTGCCGGTGTATGACGTCCGACTGCCCCCCGATGCCGGACATGCTCAAGCAGTCGGTCATGCAGATGCTCGAAGAACCGAGCATTGACGAGCAGCAGGACGCGGTGATCGCCCGTATCCGCCCTTACCAGGTCACAGCAATGCTCAGCGGTCTTGCAGCAGCCGTGGCCATTTGCCTTTCACTGTTCATGTACTTTAACCAACCTGTCGTCACCCCCGGCTTTGAGTACTCCGCCAAGGCCGACTCCGAACACATTCCCGGGTTCAATGATTACACCGCAGCCTCGATCCTGCCGACTTCACAGGTGGATCGCTTCTCCAATCGTCATAACACTTGTGCCAAAGAACTCACTCGTCTGCACAACTTCGCTTCCAACCCCACCGGCATTCAGGAAATGCCCAAAGTGGTCAGCGAGCATCTGGGTGGACAATCTTATCCATGCCTGGACCTGAGCAATGCCGGCTACCAATTTGCTGGCGCCGGCCCCTGTGGCATCCCCAACGGGAAAGCCGCACACCTGGTTTACAAGTCCATCAATCCCACGGGCACCAACGACACCATCAGTCTGTGGATCACTCCCGATGACGGTACTTTGGATCTGGTTCCCGACAAGGTCTTCCGCATCCGTGGCCCGGAAAGTGACCATCCGATCATCGCCTGGCGTCATGACAACATGGTTTACTACATCGTTGGTGACACGTACACCAACATTCAGAAAGCCTATGTCGCCCTCAACGGGACACTTTCCAGTGGTGCGTGAGGTGGACTCAAACAGAACATAAAAAAACACCGTGACTTTCACATCACGGTGTTTTTATTTTTGGATATTCAGCAGCGGCGATCACTCACCGAGGATGGTGATTTTGTTGATCGTCGGAGCCTTGACCGGTGAGCCGGCACGCATGTCGGTCAACGGGGTTGCAGCAATCTTGTCCACGACGTCGAGGCCTTCGAGGACTTTGCCAAAGCCGGTGTATTGACCGTCAAGATGCTGACAGCGTTCGCGGCCCAGGCAGATGAAGAATTGGCTTCCCGCCGAGTCGGGCATCGCTGAACGAGCCATGGAAAGGACACCCTTTTCATGCTTACGATCATTGAACTCAGCCTTGATGGTCCAACCGGGATTACCAGTGCCATCACCGCGAGGACAACCGCCTTGAATGACAAACTCAGGAAGAATGCGATGGAAAGTCAGCCCATCATAAAAACCCTGGCGGGTGAGCTTGAGAAAGTTTTCCGTGTGTCCCGGTGCGACGTCGGGCCAAAGCTCGATGGTCAACGTGCCTTGAGAAGTTTCCATTTTGACCTGTGGATAGTTGTCACTCATGCGCAAATCCCGTTACATTGATAAAGTTTCGTACCAACAGTCTGTTCATCCTATAACGCTGGAGCAATAGTGCAAATGCGACACGCCCACCTCATCACTTTCCTGATCGCCATCCTGTCAGTGATTACCCTTACTGGCTGTGAATCCACACCTGTTACACATCATCACGCATCCCCTGTCCAGACACGCACCGCGCCGGACTTTACGCTGCAGAATCATGACGGGCAGATGGTGCAGCTTAGCGCTTTGCGGGGTCAATGGGTCCTGCTGTACTTCTTCCCGCTCAGTGACACACCCGCGTGCGCCTGTCAGGCCAACGAGTTCACAGGCTTGATCCGCAAGCTCGGTGAGGTCAATGCCACCCCGCTTGCCATTTGTGTTGAGATGCCGGACATGGTGGATGTGTATCGCGCCAAGTATCAATTGCCGTTTACGCTTTTGGGTGATGAACACACGAAGGTGACCAAAATGTACGGCGCCTGGAAAGGTGGGGATTACAACGGTGTGACACAACGCACGGCGATTCTGGTTGATCCTAACGGCCAGATTGTCCAGCGTTTAACGGTGAATCAAGCCAAAGGCACGATCCAAGCGCTACAGGCTGCGAGAAATCGGGCTTCCTGACTTTGCAGCAGGCCCCCTGAGACGCTAAATTATGTTCGTATCAGGTATATTTCCCATCGGAGCTTCACATGTCAGACGGCACCTTTCCGGTCACCATTGAAGAAGGCATTCACATCGTCAAATTGGCGGAGTGCATTCTTCAAAACATGCCGCCTGAGCAGATCGGCCCGGAGATTGTCCAACTCATCGACAAAACCTCCGATCCCAAACTCATCATCAGCTTCGAAGAAGTCGAACATCTGTCTTCCGCTTCGCTGGGGATGCTGCTGATGATCAACAACTCCATGCTCAACCGTCAGGGCAAGCTTGTGCTTTGCTGTCTGAACCGTCGCGTGCAGGACTTGTTTGATCTGACCAAGCTGACGATGAAATTCACCATCGTGCGCAACATGGATGAAGCCTTTGAAGCTTTGCCGTAAACTGTCATCCTGCAATTGAACATTGACTTGAATTTGAACACTCATTTTTTGAGGCGCTTGCAATATGTCCTTTCACACCGGTCGTGCCACCTTCTGCCGCTTTGCGGTCTCCGGCGATGCCCCCGCTGCTGCAGATGAAACGGCAATCTCCATTCTCAGTGAGTTTGCGTTCAAGGAACAATCCATCGGCGTGCCTCAGGAAATCGAAGTCGGCTTTGTCACCGGCGAGCATGTTTTTGACACGCAATTCACCTACGGCAAAAACGGGTTCGGCCCGGCGCTACTCTTTGCCCTGCGCATCGACACGCACAAAGTCCCCTCAGATATCAAGCAAGCCTACAAACGCATGCACGAGCAGGCGGTCGCCTCGACCAAGGATGACTCACTGGGCTTTCTCTCCAAAGCAGAGAAGCGCGAAGTCAATGAACTGACCAACCGTCAGCTTCAGGAAGAGCTCGCAGCGGGTAAGTATCGCAAATCAAAAATGGTGCCGATCCTATGGGATTTGAAGCGCAAGGAACTGTTCTGCGGTGCAGTGGGTAACGCCATTGTCGATGAGCTGCACAAGATCATGCGTGACAGTTTCAACATTGAACTGGATCAATTGACCTCCGGTGGCATTGCACGTCAGATTCTCTCTGCCAAGGGCGAGACGCGCGACTTTGAAGACATTCGTCCCTCAGCGTTCACAGCACCCCCCGCTGGTGCAACGGAGAACCACGAAGACGCCGGCCCGGGTCAGGATCTGTCCATCCCGTTAGTCCCGTGGGCAACGGCAAGCATCGACATGAAGGACTTTCTGGGCAACGAGTTTCTGCTGTGGATGTGGTGGATTCTTGAAGAGCATGAAGGCTCGGTTGAAATTGATGTCGAAGGAGCACCGCGCAAAGACAGCATCGGCATTCTCTTTGACCGCACGCTCAACATGGACTGCGCCTGGGAAGTGGGTGGCAAGCAAACCCTCACCGGTGATGGTCCAACACGCCTGGTCGAAGCCGCAGACGCATTACTCACCGGCAAGTGGCCTCGCAAGGCAGGCATGATCATTGCTGACGAAGGTTCCAGTGAACAATGGGAACTCACCTTCCAGGCGGACATGATGATTCTCTCATCCGTGAAATTGCCCGATCCTGATGAAGCCCAATCACCGCGTGATGTGATCGAAGCACGCATTCTTTCATGTCGCCGCATCGCTGAGATTCTCACAGGCATGTATGCCAAGTTCCTGAGCGTTCGCATGGAACCCACCGCATGGGCAACCCGCAAGGAAGCCATCAGCAAGTGGATCCAAAGCCGCAAACGCAAGTGAGTTTTTTTCAGGTTCAATCCAGTGATATTGCAGATGCGATCCGTCAGATTCGTTTCACTCATCTGGCGGCTTGTGTTTGAAAGATGATGATGAGATGAGATATCCAACGCAGGCCGCCAGATGAGACGAAGTGAATCTGACGGGTAAAAAAAACGCAACGTGAATCTCAAAAACCGTGCGTCACTTAACTGCGTATTGCATAATGGAGATAGGTCCAACAAGCAGTACGGAGATCACCTCATGATTATCGGTATTCCCAAAGAAACCAAGCAACACGAGTATCGTGTTTCCATGCTTCCTGTTGGCGTGGAGTTACTGTCCAAGGCAGGCCATCAGGTCCTCGTCCAAACCAACGCAGGTGTCGGCAGTGGCTACGAAGACAGCGACTATCAACAAGCAGGTGCCACACTCATCGACAACGCGGAAGATGTCTTCGCCAAAGCGGACATGATCGTCAAGGTCAAGGAACCGCTCAAAGACGAATGGCTGTTACTTCGCAAAGATCAAATCGTCTTCACCTATTTCCACTTCGCAGCAAGCCATGAATTGACGCAGGCATGTTTGAACGCAGGCATCACCGCGGTCGCTTACGAGACTCTCACCGACGCGCATGGCACGCTCCCCCTGCTCACCCCCATGAGTGAAGTCGCAGGCAGAATGTCGATTCAGGAAGGTGCCAAGTACCTGGAAAAACCAACCATGGGTCGCGGGATTCTGCTCGGCGGCGTGCCCGGTGTAGAAGCCGGCGAAGTGCTGGTACTCGGTGCAGGTGTCGTCGGGACCAACGCAGCACGCATTGCTGCAGGGCTTGGTGCACGCGTGGTGATCATGGATATCAACCTGGATCGCCTGCGGCATCTGGATGACGTCATGCCCCCCAATGTCCACACGGTGTACTCCGACCCGCATGCCATAGCAGAGTATGCAGCGCGGGCGGACCTGATCATCGGTGCAGTGCTCATCCCCGGCGGGCGGACGCCGGTGCTCATTCCCAAGGACATACTCAAAACCATGAAGCCCGGCAGTGTCATCGTGGACGTGGGTGTGGATCAAGGCGGCTGTGTCGAAACCTCCAAACCCACATCGCATGCCCAGCCGACATACATCGTTGACAACGTCGTGCATTACTGCGTGTCCAACATGCCCGGCGCGGTGGGCCGCACGAGTACACAGGCGTTGTGTCATGCAACACAGCCGTACGTCCTCAAGCTGGCCAACACCGATTTGGATAAACTCATTGCAAGCGATCCTGCATTTGCCTCTGCGCTGAACATGCGCGCAGGCAAGATCACACATGACGCAGTCGCCAAGGCGTTCGACGCATAAATTCTGACTGAAGGTATTTGGGATATCATTTTTAACCTGGAAGACACGAAGTATTTCAAGACAGTTTTTTCCGCAGTGTCCCGAAGCTTTAGAGCACTCAGAGTTGAGAGTTCAAACAAAACGGCTCAACAATTCAAAGGCAACCCGTGACTCAGGAGAGTCACGGCTTTGGTGTTGTTATCAATTCAAAATAAATCCAATTCTTCTCTCCTAACTCTGAGTCCTCTGTATCCTCTGTGGTAAAAAAATGTCTTACCTGTCTTTCTTCGTGACCTTCGTGCTCTTCGTGTCTTCGTGGTTAAAAAACGAGTGTACACACCTCAATCGTCAAACAATAACCAAACCTTTCTTTCCAACTTTCAGGCAACCGCTTACACTGTTACACACATGGCTCACGCGACCAACGACCAATCCGGGTTCGACGGACTTTGCACACAGTGGCAACAACACTGGCCAGCGATCGCCCGCGCCAGACAAAACGCCCCTGCCATCCGTAAGCAAATTCACGATGCCATCGCAGAGCATGACTCGAACCTCATCCCAGCCGATGCAGCGTTGGTCGTGTTCGGCTCGTTGTCACGAAACGAGTGGACCAGCGGCTCGGATGTCGATTGGACATTACTACTCGACACCGGGGCAAACCCGCAGCATTACCGCGTCGCTCAACGCATCGGCGATATCCTTGCAGAGCTTGATCTGGCTAAACCCGGGAACACCGGCACGTTCGGCAACATGACCTTCAGCCATGACCTGATCCACCAGATCGGCGGGCAGGAAGACACCAACATCAACCAGACTCGACGCCTGCTGATGATTCTTGAGTCCACTGCCATCGTCGGCAGTGACGTGCATCAACGTGTGCTCAAGCAGATTCTGCAGCGGTATGTCCATGATGGCTTGCCGATGGCAATGGCTGATGAAAAGGCAGCCTTGGAAGTCCCCCGTTTTTTACTCAACGATATCGTGCGCTATTGGCGGACCATGACCGTGGACTATGCCAAGAAGGCCTGGGATAGCCCCAATCACAAATGGGCGCTTCGCAAAAGTAAACTCCGTTTATCACGTAAGCTCATGTTCACCTCAGGCCTTTTGATGTGCTTTGCCTGCGAACTGCAGGAAGCCAACGCTGATACCCATCTCTTTGATCACGAGCACCCCGAATCCCGGTTGGTCAACGTGCTTTTGAAGCAGGTTTGCCTGACCCCACTGGATCGACTGTGCAATGCCCTGTTACAATTAAGTTCCCCGCAAACAGCTGAGCGACTGCTTGGTGCGTATGATCGCTTTTTAGCGATTCTTGATGACCCACCATCTCGCCAGACGCTGACACAACTGACCCCACAGACGGCTACGGGTAACGAACTGTTTGATGAAGTTGAACAATTGGGTGAGACGTTTAACGAAGCGCTCGAAGCCCTGTTTTTTGACGATCATCAGGCACTGGCACAATGCATTCGGAGGTACGGTATCTTTTGAAACGGCAAATTGGATTCTCAAGCGGAAGCCTGGCCAAAGGTGATTTTCAACATGCCATTGATGTATTGCGTTCCTACAACATCGATGTCATTGAACTCTCTGCACTGCGTGAACATGAACTATCCCCGCTCCTCAAAGCTTTGGAAGATGGGCTGGATATTTCGGACTTTCGCAGTGTGTCGTTTCACGCGCCCAGCAAACTCGTGGACCTCGATGCACAAACGCTCTGTAACATGCTCGAACCCATTGCAAAACGCAAGTGGAATATCATCGTCCACCCGGATCTGATTGAAGACCCCAAGCCCTGGCGTGATCTGGGACATTATCTGTGCATTGAAAATTCGGATCACCGTAAACCGCTGGGGCGCACCGCGACGGAGATGATGGAATATTTCGAAATGCTCCCCGAAGCCAGTTGGTGTTTTGATATCGCCCATGCAAGGCAGGTGGATTCGACGATGTCCGTTGCCATCGCGATGCTCGCGAGCTTTGCGGATCGACTCAAGGAAATTCATTTAAGCCGCATCGACATGGCAGGTAAACACTGGGCTTTGGACGTAGCAACCATCCAAGCCTGCAAACGCATCGCCCCACGCGTGGATGTTAACATTCCCATCATCATTGAGTCCGTCATCAAACACGCACAAATCCCCGAAGAACTGGTCAACGCAGCACAGGCCTTTTCGGTTGAACATTTGTATGACTGATGTGCGTGTATGATGCCGCGGATGAATCACTCACAAGCCGCCAGATGAATGACCAACGGGAATGAATCTGACGGATTTTTGAAAACCTGCAAATACCGCCCCATCAGATTCACTGCGTTCATCTGGTGGCTTGGGTTTGTGATCTCACATCATCTTCAACAGGACCACCAATACGTCATACAGCGCGTGTGTTCCTGCGACGATGCCAAATCCGCGGACAACGTAGATCAGCGCGAAGTACACGCCAGCCCCGGTGTAGAAGGTGAACTTAAACCAATCAAACGGGTTGGCTTCGGAGAAGTGATACAGCGAAAAGACCAGGCCTGAGATGAGCACGATGAGCATGTTCGTGGGCTTTTTGGGCAAGCTCAGCCCGTCGACCAAGACCATATGCAGGATCACGATGAGGATCAGCCTAAAGAGCAATTCCTCGTAAATCCCAGCACCAAATGAGTAGACCAGTTGGGCAGACCAATGAAGCTCCGTCGGTGGAGCCTGCAGTGCCATTGCCAGATTCGCCTTGGCGAGCACCATCGCAAAAATGAATAGCGGGAACGCCAAACCCAGACACTCGGCCCCCATCCACAGGCAGGTGGAAGTCCGCGTGGGGATCTCCGAGCGGTCCTTCTGGAAAAAGTGCATCGTCAAAAGCACGATGACCACCATCAAGCCCGGCAGGTAATAGCCGGTGATATCAAAGAGTCGGAAGAAATATTCCAGTAACGCCCGCGCGTAAATGTCCCTTGCCACACCGTCAGGTGAGTGCGTTGCGAAATACCACATCCCGAATTCGTAGATCAGGATGAACGGCAAGAGGAACAGCAACGACTGCAAAGGGCGCTGCGAAGCTTTGAAATAATGGCCCTTGGGCAACCGGGGTGGTGGTGCTTCTTTGGATGAAACGGTTTTTGATGCCATATGTCAGATGCTGATCACAGCATGTACATCACCAAAGCGTTTGACTTTATCTCGACCGGGCAAAAAGGACAGTTCAAGCAGGACGGTAATGCCAACGATCTCGCCGCCCAAGCCGTCGATGAGCTGACAGCAGGCGTCGAGTGTGCCACCGGTGGCAAGCAGGTCATCGACCATGAGGACCTTCTGTCCGGGCTTCACGGCGTCGGCATGAATTTCGAGTTTATCCGTGCCGTACTCCAGTTCGTACTCCATGCTGCGAATTTCACGCGGGAGCTTGCCGGGCTTGCGGATCGGGACAAAGCCCGCGCTCAAGGCCTGGGCAATGGCGGTACCAAAAATAAAACCACGACTCTCAGCACCGACCACCACGTCAATGCCCTTGCCACGGAAAGGGTTGGCCATCTGTTCAACCGACATCGCCAAACCCTTGGGGCTTGCGAGCAGCGGCGTGATGTCCTTGAAAACAATCCCGGGCTTGGGGTAATCCTGGACGTCCTTGATCAGTGATTCGAGTTCGAACATGTGTGCTTCCTTGGTGCAATATTTTTTAACCGCCAAGACGCCAAGATCGCCAAGTTTTCAAGGCTGAGAAAGACAGTTTTTTTACCACAGAGGACACAGAGAACACGGAGAACACGGAGTTAAAGGCATTGAATCAAATCGATTCTTTATATTTTTCTCTCTGTGGCCTCTGTGACCTCTGTGGTAAAAACTGTTTTGTTTACGATCTCTATCCGGCCTTGGCGTTCTTGGCGTCTTGGCGGTTCAATCATTTTTCCCACATGTTTTACCATGTTTTGCCCTGTCTCGCTTGGGAGTCGGGTTGCTTTTGTGTGATGAATCTGCGACAACATCCAACATGGACGCATTTATCATTCAGGGCGGAAAACGACTCCGCGGCACGGTACGCATTAACGGCTCGAAAAACGCAGCGCTCCCGCTCATGGCAGCGGCCCTGCTCACCGACCAACCAGTCATCCTGCGCGATTGTCCCAACCTCGCGGACATCCGCAATATGCAGCGGTTACTCGACTCACTTGGCTGCCCGACGCAGCGCGATGGCGACGATGGCAAGGGGCGCAATGTCACCCTCCATGCCAATGACGACTCCAAATGCACCGCCCATTACGACATCGTCCGCACGATGCGAGCGAGCATCTGCACCCTCGGCCCGCTGCTTGCCAAACGTGGGCAGGCCCGTGTGTCGATGCCCGGTGGCTGTAATATCGGTGACCGCCCGGTGGACCTGCATCTGCGCGGCCTCGAAGCCCTTGGTGCTCAGATTCATCTGGATGAAGGCTACATCGTCGCATCACTTCCCAAAGGCAAAAAACTCCAAGGCACACGCCTGTTCCTCGGCGGCCCGTTCGGCTCAACCGTGTTGGGTACCGCCAACGTCATGTCTGCAGCGACGCTTGCTCAGGGCACAACCATCATCGAGTCCGCAGCGTGTGAGCCGGAAATCGAAGGCCTTGCGGACATGCTCAACAAAATGGGCGCCCGCATCACCGGCGCCGGCTCGCCGCGTATCACCATCGAAGGTGTGGATTCACTTTCAGGCGTGGACTTCACCGTCATGCCCGACCGTATCGAAGCAGGCACCTACGTCATGGCAGGTGCGATCACCAATGGTGATGTCACGCTGGAGAACTGCCCGGTTGATGCGCTGTCGGCTGTGGTCGATCGCCTCAAATTCATCGGCGTGGAGCTCGAACCCATCGACGAAACCGACCCGCTGCGTCAAACCGTACGCATCGCTTCGTCGCGCCGCCTCGAACCTGTCCAGTTAACCACGCAGCCACACCCCGGCTTCCCCACGGACCTCCAAGCCCAGATCATGGCCCTGCTGTGTCTGGCGGATGGCAACTCCATCATCACCGAAAAGATTTTCCCCGACCGCTTCCTGCATGTGGCTGAACTGCTGCGTATGGGGGCTAATCTCATCCGTAATGGTCCAAGCGTTTTGGTCACCGGCGTGCGCGAACTCATCGGCGCCCCGGTCATGGCATCGGACCTGCGTGCCTCAGCAGGCTTGGTCTTAGCAGGCCTCGCAGCGCGTGGCACGACCACCATCAACCGTGTCTACCACCTTGACCGTGGCTATGAACATATGGAATTAACCCTGCAGGAACTCGGTGCAGACATCCAGCGCGTCAACATCGACGCAGTCTGAAACCTGTAAAACAATGAGTATGCAATTTCCGTCACTCCCGCGCAGGCGGGAGTCCAGTGGAACCTGCAAGCGTCAACTGCATGCCACTGGATCCTGGTCTTCCGGGGGCGCGGGAATGACGATAGCAAAGAAGCCCAAATAAAAAACCTGCACCGACCATGTCCGTGCAGGTTTTTGTGTGTTATTGCGATGTCGATCCTGCACCAGATTTACATCTGGTGCTCATGATCTGTTCTTCAATCAAGGCAATGACTCACGCGGCGTTGGGGTCATCCGTCCAGCCGATGAGCATTTCGATGACGTTGCCTTCAAGGTCATCAAAGAAGCAGTTGACCAGGCCGGGGACATGGGCTGAGCAGTCGCGCTTGGGGCCGACCTTAATGCCATAGGTTTCAACCTTGGCAATCATCGCGTCAAGGTCATCGACCTGGAAACACAGGTGCTTGAAACCGACAGCCTGTTCACCGCCACGAGCATCAGGGCTCACACCGTTGACCGGGAAGAGTTCCAAGCAGGATTCGCCGCTACGGAGCATGTAAAACTCATCAGGTTCACCGGGCTTGAACACCTTGACGCACTTGTAGCCAAAGACGTCTTCGTAAAACTTTTTCTGCTTCTTGACATCGTGACAGTGAAAACCGATGTGGTGGATAAAGGACATGGTATGACTCATTTCATGTTGGGTTGAAAATAAAAAACGCGTTGACCGCTGGTGACGATCAACGCGCATTGTAGTTGAAATTGGGGGAGCGCTAAACCGCAAGCGGTTTACAGTGCGTTAGAGACTTGCCGTAGATCACGTCAATCAAAACTTCCGGGGGTTAGCGGACGCCCATGATTAATTCGCCGACGAGTTGATCCAGTTCCTCATAGGGCATCGGCTTGGCAGCAAGTTTCACACGATCAAGGTCCGCAGCGAGCAAAGCCTTGGCAATGGCTTTGGTGAACTTACCCGTGAGATTGCTGAGCTTGGCGTTCTTGCGATCAATGTCCTTGAGAAGCTTCTGGATTTTCTTATCCGCGTTGAACTGCTCAACCTTGTGTTCGAGAATCTTCCAATTCCGCATGGAGCCCTTGGCAAATTCCAAGACATCGCCGTAATCCGACTGACGATAGGCATGGCTGTCAAAATGCTTCATACCCCTGTATTTGTAGTCTGAAAGCAACTTCACAAGGAAGAAGTTGGACTTGTAATTCACTGATGCAAAACGGAAGTCCTGATCGTAGCGACCGGGGACTTGATCGTTTAAATCAATATGGAAAAGCTTGCCAGCTTCCAAGGCTTGAGCAACGTGGTGAACGAAGTTGAGACCGGCCATGGTTTCGTGAGCAAACTCGGGATTCACGCCACACATTTCAGGATGTTTGAGCGTGGGGATGAAGCCGAGATACGAGCCGGTGACAGAGAAATACATATCGCCACGTGGCTCGTTGGGTTTGGCTTCGAAAGCAAACTTGTAACCCATTTTCTCACTGATGGAATACTCACAGAGAAAATCAATCGCTTCGCGGAACCGCTGCACCGCAACGATCGGATCCTTGGTGGCATCGGACTCCGTGCCTTCGCGACCACCCCAGAAGACATAGGTCTTGGCACCGAACTCTTTACCCAGTGTCATGGCCTTCATGGTTTTCTGAATCGCATAAGCGCGAATCTCCGCATCATTGTTGGTAAAGGCACCATCCTTGAATACCGGGTCGGAGAACAGGTTCGTCGTCGCCATCGGCACCTTGAGTTTGTTGCGACGAAGCGACGCACGGAAGTCTTTTTTGATCTGCGCAGCCTCAGCTTCGGTCGCATCAATGGGGATCAAATCATTGTCGTGAAAATTCACGCCATACACGCCACCGGCTTTGCCCAGCAGGTCAACGATTTGCGCGGGGGTGAGTTGTTCACGGACATCCCCGCCAAACGGGTCGGCGCCGGTCTTGCCCACGGTCCAAAGTCCGAAGGTGAATTTGTCAGCGGGCGTCGGCATGAATGGATCGATCTTGGCCATGGTTGTTTTCCTTGGTTGGCTATGGACATAAAGCGTTGAACTTGTTTAGTAATAGTCTATAACAAATATTTTCCGATGCAAGTTCAAATTCTTTTTTGTATCCTATCCCGATATGGCACCAAGGCATCCACGTATCATTGCTCAACTGTCTGTCGGTGATCGACTCTCGATCCGCTCGCTATGCGTTGCCATGACGACGATCGATTCGTCATGGACCGCCCGACATGCCACGGACAGTTTCTGGCGGCTGTATATCAATAATCGAGACGGGGCCATGATTCACTCAGCCCACGGTGATCATCCCATCACGCCCGGGCGCATCCACATCATCCCCGGGTGGGTCGCGTATTCCTGCATCAACAAGCAGGACATCGGCCACTTCTACATTCACTTTGACGTGGTGGGCATCCCCCCTGCCTTGATTCGGCAGGTCTTTGATCGACCTTTTGAATTGCCAGCGGACATGGTGCGTGACAAGGCGTTTTTGTCGTTCTGTCAGGCGATGGAAGATGGGCAGACCAGTAGTGCTTCGATGCTCTGTCGCTGCAAGAGTCTGCTTTACTGGGCGTTCACGGATTTGCTTGCGCAACTGCCCAATGACAAAGCAAAACTCTGCGATCAGGCGATGGCATCGCAGCAGGCGGTGCAACCCGCGGTGCGGTACATTGACGAACACTACAACTCAACGATCGGTAACGCGGACCTTGCAGCCATGTGTCACATGAGTGAAGACTACTTCATCCGTCGGTTCCGCGAATGTGTCGGCCAGACGCCTGCCCAGTACGTGCAGGAACGCCGCATCTCTGAAGCTGCCAAGCAATTGATCTACACGCAGAACTCCATCGACCAGATCGCCCACGACACCGGCTTTGGCAACCGCTTTTACTTCTCACGTGTCTTCAACAAACACTACGACATGGGCCCTGCAGCGTACCGCCGTCGACAGCGGATTTGACCTTTTTTTAAGGCATGATTGAACCGCCAAGACGCCAAGAACGCCAAGGTCGGAAAGAGATAACGAACAAGACACTTTTACCACAGAGCTCACGGTGGTCACAGAGAGAAGAACATAAAGAATCAATATGATTCAATGCCTTAAACTCTGTGCTCTCTGTGTTCTCTGTGGTAAATAAACTGCCTTTCTCTGCCTTGAAAATTTGGCGAGTTTGGCGTCTTGACGGTTTTAAAAAACTACTTAGAAAATAAATCACGCATCATGCCCATCAGCGATGCCCGCTTCCTTGAAGCCCTGGGTGCGACGGATGCAGGCCTCACAACCGCCACAGGGCAAATCACCTGCATGCAGGCAACT
>JBICHS010000482.1:0-7953 GCA_043101135.1 Phycisphaeraceae bacterium JB051 | reverse complement strand
TCATGGGTGACGACCCCGCCGATGACACAGGATTCGTTGTCAGCCGACAGCTGCGCCAGATACATCTCTGCAGAGCGATCCGGCTCCTCAGCCACGGCCTTGAGATTGAAGCTGAACCCCGTACTGAACATCTCAGGCAGGACGATCAGCGACCCGGGGCAAATCGCCACATGCCGCAGCAAATGATCGATGCGCCTGAAATTCTCAGGCTTATCCTCCCAGGCAATGTCATATTGGCAAGCGAGAATCTGCATCCTTCCCATCTTAACAGCCGGTGATGAGATTGCTGTCAGGAATTTAAGCCGGTGCGATGAAATGTCGCAGCGTTGAACAACGCACCCTTTATCAACAAATTATCCACAAGTTGTTGTATCCTGTGTCAATCATGCCCACAAGGCAGTTGGGCGTATTGGCTGAGCGTTTATCCACCGCAATGATCCGATATGAAAACGGAACATTGTTCAGTGGCCGCCCCTGATGCGGAATCGTAAATATTTCACCAAACCACTATATCTAGTGTAGACTAAAAATCGGATTGACTATAACTTGTGCCAAACAACAACCCACATGGGCGCCAATTCGCTTAAATCCTTGTTTTTTCAGGGAAAAAAATTCAAGAAAAATGGGGAGAGGGTGTTGTTGAGTGTTGTAGAATGGGGCAAAGTGGGGTATCATCCCATGCATTGAACAGCCCATGTGGGGAACGATGCGTGGTCTTCACAGGATTTTATGAGCACACAATTGATGCCAAGAACCGTCTTGCCATCCCGTCGGATATTCGCAAACAGCTCACCGCTGAGGCGAATCGCCGTGCTTCGGATGGTGACTGCGACGGCACAGTTGTGGTCTACGTAACACCTGATCCCAAGACCAACGCGTTAATGATCTGGCCTGAAGCACGCTTTGCTGAACTGGCAAAGATGCTCGACCAGAGCCCACGTTCGCTGGCGGAAGTGTTGCCCTTTGAAAGGACAATGTTTCCCTTGACGGCTCGCTCGGAGATGGACAAGCAGGGACGCATCCGTTTGTCAGATTTTCATCTCAAACAGCTGGTCAAGCTCGATAGTGATGTGGCGGTGATCGGCGTGAACGATCACCTGGAAGTCTGGTCCAGAGACGCCTGGATGGCAAACCTGACCCAGACACTGGAGCAAAGCCCGCACCTGCTGATGCACCCACGCGAAGCACTGCGGAACGAGCCCGACCCCGGAAGCCCCGGAAGTCAGGACAAACCCCAACCGGGTGACCCGACTTCCAACTGACACTGATGGGTAACCGCAGTGACAACGGGCAAACGGGACGTGATCAGGCTCGCACCGGCACATCGGACAACTCATTTAGGATTCGATCAGGAGCCCATCATTTTTGCTCGATGCTTCGGCATCGCGATGGGACGAAAGGGGATTTGACAGGCAAAGCCATTTGAAAGCAATGTTCCAGACAGCTGACCGGGTGACATGCATTTCGCAACCAGTTGTGCCCGGCGAGCCAAGGAGGGTTCACTCAACTGTTTTGGAACAACACCGCTTTCAGCGAAGGCAGAACGGACTCGCGCTGACGAACATCCAAGCATCACACGCCACGGGTTGATTCACGGACGGACCTCCCTCTGAGCAGTCGCCAGCCACGCATCGGTGATCGGATGCCCGAAAGGGTATGGCCATCTCCGGACTGGCAAGATGCGGATCGACGGAAGCACCTTCGCTGATTTTGCCTCAGACAGGGCACATGACTTGTCAGAAAGATTCCCCAAACCGATAGAGTCCGTTGCAGTTTCACCCCGCTGACAACAGACGCCATTTTCCGAATAAACCACCAGAGCAACGCTGGTGGTTTTTTTATCTTCACCATATGCTTCACACGCCAAACCCACCTTCACAAAAAAGATTCACGTTTGAGTTGATTTCGGGTAGAATGGCTGGGCTATGGCCAATGCGACGTACAACCTGGCGATTGAGACCTCCAGCCGACAAGGCGCGATTGCCCTGGGCAAGGGTGATCAAATGCTCTGCGCAATCGACCTGCCCACGCCACGGCGACATCGGGTGGACCTGATGCCCTCGGTTGCCAAAGTCTGTGAAGACCACGGGATCAAGCCCGCGGACATCGCGGAGATTTACGTCTCCATCGGCCCCGGCTCGTTCACCGGGCTGCGCATTGCGGTCACCACCGCCAAGGTCATCAGCATGATCACCGGCGCGAAAATCGTCGCGGTCCCCACCATCGACGTGGTGGCCCAGAATGTCGAACCATCCGATGCGACCCTGGCTGTCGCAGTCAACGAAAAGCATGGCACCATTTTCGGTTGCCTGTATGAGCACAACGGCGATCGCTGGCAAGCAACCAGTGACGCTGACGTGCAAACTCTGGAGCAACTGCTTTCCCCCAAAACTTGCTCAAGTGATACCCAATGCACTTGTGAAAAAGCTTCCGGGGGTTCCGGGGGAAAGACACAGTTGCTTGGTGAAAAATTGCCGCCGGTTCCCTCGCGTGAAGGTCTGGTGGTGCTTGACGTTTTGCTTGCCAAACCACAAGTGAAGCACGTCTGGCAAATCGGTCAACAACTGGCAAGTGACCAGCAGTTCATTGATGCTTACGCATTGGTGCCGCTGTATGCCCGTGAACCAGAGGCGGTCAAGCTCTGGGAGCAAAACAAGCACAAGCGAGTAACCCGCTCATGATGCCCAAAGTCGTTATCGTCGGACGCCCCAACGTGGGTAAAAGTTCATTATTCAATCTCATGGCCGGTCGTCGGATCAGTATCGTCGACCCCACCGCCGGTGTGACGCGTGACCGTGTCAACGCCATCATCGAATTGCCTCCTGCCACCAAGGGTGGTGAATCGCCTGTCGTCGAAGTGTACGACACCGGTGGTTATGGCATTGAAGACTCACAGAATCTCACCACTTCCGTGGAACGCCAGATTGCCAACGCCATCGGTGATGCGGATTTGATCATGTTCATCGTCGATGCTCAGACAGGCATCCTCCCGCTGGACGAGCAGGTTGCCAAACTCCTGCGAACCGGTGGCGCGGACTTGAGCAAAGTCATGCTCGTCTGCAACAAGGTGGACGGCCCGAAACTGGAGATGGAAGCAGCCGACTTCATGCGTCTTGGCTTTGGGGAACCGGTGATGGTCTCTGCGCAAACCAAGCATTTGAAAATCAGCTTCCTCGATGCGATCCGTGATGCGATCGACTTTGAAGCCATGGCCGCACAGGGCAAGTCCGACCGCAGCCTTGATCCGGGCATCCAGATTGCCATCGTCGGTAAACGTAACGCAGGCAAGAGTACACTCGTCAACGCCTTTGCCGGTGAAGAGCGCGTGATCGTCAGTGAGATCGAAGGCACGACCCGTGACAGCGTCGACGTGCGCTTTGAAGTCAACGACAACGTGTTCACTGCCATCGACACGGCTGGTGTGAAAAAGCATAAGTCGATCAAGGGTGATATCGAATACTACTCGCATCACCGCAGTCTGCGTGCCATCCGTCGTGCTGATGTCGTGTTGTTTATGATTGATGCTTCACTGCCGATCAGTAGTGTCGATAAGCAGCTTGGCAATGAAGTGCTCAAGCACGACAAGCCCACCATCATCGTCATCAACAAGTGGGACCTGGTGCCCAAGGAAACGACGCAGGAAGACTATGCTGAGTATCTGGATGATGCGCTTAAGGGTTTGGACTTTGCACCGATCGTCTTCCTCAGTGCCCAAAAGGCTGAAGGTCTCAAGCAAGTGTTGGCGATGACCAAGAACCTCTACGAGCAGGCTGGTCACCGCGTTTCCACGGGCGAACTCAACCGCGTGATCCGTGAGATCATGACGCGTCGTCTGCCTCCTGCCAACAAGGGCCGTCGTCTGAATGTGTTCTATGTGACGCAGCTTCAGACTCACCCGCCGACCATTGGTTTGTTTGTCAATCACCCGGATCTGTTTGATAACAACTACGAACGGTTCATGATCAACAAGATGCGTGATGAACTGCCGTTCTCCGAGGTGCCGATCAAGTTGCTGGTCCGCGGCCGCAAGGAAATGCCGGATAAGGCATAGGCTTGTCGTTAATCAATGGCTTAAACCACAGAGTCACAGAGACACAGAGTTTGAAAAAGACATGAGCAATCATCTCTGTCTTGTTGTACTCTGCGCCTCTGTGACTCTGTGGTGAATCCATCAAGTCGATATGCTAAGCTGACCGCCTAACAACCGGAGACTCCCATGCCCATTCGCACGATTGATGTTCAACTGGATAACGCTAAATTCGCGGAGATCTATCGCACCGTCGATGGCATTGACCTGAGCATTCATTTTCTGATTCCCGAGAACCTCACCGGCCCGACACCTGCGGTGGTGTTCTACTTCGGTGGGGGTTGGCGCAACGGCACGATTGAACACTTTCACCCGCAGGCTACTTACCTGATGCAGCGCGGGCTGATCTGCTGCATGGTCGAATATCGCATCAAGTCCAAGCATGGCGTCACACCCTTTGCCTGTGTCGAAGATGCACGATCTGCCATGCGCTATGTCCGTGAACATGCTGACCGACTGGGCATCGACATCAATCGCATCTGTGCTTCAGGTGGTAGTGCAGGCGGACACCTGGCAGCCAACACCGCGCTGGCAAAAAACTGTGATGCGCCGGATGATGATTTGAGTATCGACCCGACACCTGCTGCGATGTTCCTGTTTAACCCGGTACTCGATACGGTCGTGGAGAGTTGGTTGTCACGATCACACAACGACACCATCTCAGGCTTGCTTGAAGACTTCGGCGAGCGTGGCAGTGATGTCTCACCGATTCACCAGGTCCGTACTGGTTTACCGCCTGTGAAAATCGTGCATGGTGAAGAAGATGTCACCGTGCCACATGATCAGGCTGAGATTTTCACGCGGCTGATGCAACAGGCAGGCAATCAATGTGAATTGATCAGTTACCCCGGCAAAGGTCACGGCTTTTTCAATATCCGAGATGGGCGCAACGCGGATCTCTTTGCAGACACGCTTGGTCACATGGAACAACTGCTTATCCAACTGGGTTGGCTTGATGATCAATCATTCGTCAACGAATACGCCCAGTCACTGTGCTGCGTTTAGCGTTCGTAAGCAATCCAGTAGGTGTAATCCAGTGTCTTCTCGGGAACGGTCTGCCCGTGCCCATCACCAAAGAGTGCGTTGAAGCTCCCCCCTTTGTGATGCAGGCCGACAATGCGTCGTTGACCTGCACTGCCACCCAGTTCGTTGTTGCCCCAGTCAGTTGTCCCCCAGCGGTAAATCGAAAAGGCATAGGACGTGGACCAGTTGCTACGGTGATCGGTTACCAGAATCGCCTGAGCACCACGTGATTGGTCCACACGCAACGGGGTGTGATCCGAATCCGCACCGGTTCCTGAAGCTGCACCAGTCCAACCTGAAATCTTGGACTTGGTGTGCGTGATCATGGCATCATCTTCGGTGGTCGGGGTATCGCCATTGTTCCAGTAAGTCGAACTTGGGCGGATGACATTCATCATGTAACTCACATCGGTCAATGAACTGTAAACCGTGTCCATCGGCGTGTAGGAGTGATCATTGTCCGGGTTAAACAGCGCGTCGGCACCTTGTGATGGGCATTTCATTGCACCGTCATTCTGGTTCAGATAATGAGCCCAGAGATAAATATGCCAATCCACTTCATGCATATCGCCGTCGTATGGCAATTCCAATGCGGCAGGCATCATGAAATTATCAAAGTCCACCGCATAGGTGTTGGCAGCAATCCCCGTCTGGCGAATGTTCGAGAGGCACTTTGAACTGTAGGCAGCTTCGCGTGCGCTGGAGAGTGCAGGCAGGAGAATGCCGATCAACAAGGCGATGATGGAAATGACCACCAGCAGTTCGATCAGGGTAAAACCGACCTGACGACAACGATACATGTGAGGTTTCATGTGAGCTTTCTCGTTTGAATAACACAGCAACCGTGTTTCTGCGAACAGAGGTATCTTAAAACCAATACTCAGGTATTCGCCCTCCCCCATTCAGGTGGACTGGGGACATTTAACGGAAACTAAACGGCCGCTGGACGCATTCAAAAAAACACAGGCAATGAGAACGTGTCCCAATGCCTGTGTTTGGAGTGTGTGATGCAGTGTGAATAGAGATACTGCATCAAGGGTGTGTCGAATTAAGCGTGAACCTTCTCACGTGGGTGAATCGCAAGCTCGTCATGTTCAACCGTGACAAACACCGTTGAACCTTCTGTCACTTCACCACCAATAATCAGGCGACCGATTTTGGTTTCCAGTTCGCGTTGCAGATAACGCTTAAGCGGTCGGGCGCCGTACATCGGATCATAAGCCCGCGTGACGATCATCTCGGCAGCTTCGTCATCAATCTCAAGACCAATCTGCTGATCGGCAAGACGACGACGGACATCATCCGCAAGCAAGGTGACGATCTGCTTGAGTTGCGACAACTGCAAGGGCTTGAACATGATGATGTCATCCACACGGTTGAGAAACTCCGGTCGGAAGTGCGACCGCAGATCACTCATCACCGCGTTCTGGGAGGACTCACTGATGTCGCCACCGCCCATGACGGCTTCGTCGAGCAGGTGATGGCTGCCGATGTTGCTGGTCATGATGATGACGGTGTTCTTGAAGTCCACGGTGCGACCTTGTGAGTCCGTCACGCGACCATCATCGAGAATCTGCAAAAGCACGTTGAAGACTTCGGGGTGCGCCTTTTCGATTTCGTCGAACAGGATCACGCTGTAAGGCTTGCGGCGGACGGCTTCGGTGAGCTGACCGCCTTGTTCAAAGCCGATGTAACCGGGAGGCGCACCGATGAGTCGACTCACCGCGTGCTTCTCCATGTACTCGGACATGTCGATGCGGACGATGTTTTCCTCAGTGTCGAAAAGCGTTTGAGCCAACGCGCGGGCCAACTCGGTTTTACCCACACCGGTGGGGCCCAGGAAGATAAACGAACCGATCGGCCGCTTGGGGTCTTTGATCCCAGCCCGAGCGCGGATGACGGCATCAGCCACCAACTGCACTGCCTGATCCTGACCAACCACGCGCTTGTGCAATTCCTCGTCAAGTTTGAGCAGCTTCTGACGTTCACCTTCCATCAGGCGAGCGACCGGAATGCCCGTCCAACGTGCGACGACCTGGGCGATCTCCTCTTCGGTGACTTCTTCACGCAACAGGCGAGACTTGTCGTTATCCTGCTCGGGCGTCTGTTCCAGTGATTGGAGTTTGGCTTCGAGGTCAGGCAATTGGCCGTACTTGATCTGGGCAGCTTTCTCCAGATTGTGTTCACGCTGAGCCTGTTCCATTTCGAGCTTGAGTTGCTCGATCTGTTCACGGGTTTGGCGGACCACATCGATGGAAGATTTTTCGCTGTCCCATTGGGCGCGCATGGCCTTGGCTTTGTCCTGCAGGTTGGCAAGCTCTTTTTGCAGGGTTGCCAATCGCTGCTGCGAGGCACTGTCAGTTTCCTTTTTCAACGCTGCTTCTTCAATCTCAAGCTGCATCACGCGACGGGTGACTTCGTCGAGTTCAGCAGGCATGGAGTCCATCTCCGTACGAATCATCGCACACGCTTCGTCGACCAAGTCGATGGCTTTATCCGGTAAGAAGCGATCGGAGATGTAACGATTAGACTGCACCGCCGCCGCCACCAGCGAGCTGTCGAGAATCCGCACACCATGGTGTACCTCGAACCGTTCGCGCAGTCCCCGGAGAATCGAGATGGTATCCTCGACGCTTGGGGGTTCGACCAACACCGGCTGGAAGCGGCGTTCAAGTGCAGCATCTTTTTCAATGTATTGACGATATTCATCAAGCGTCGTCGCACCAATGCAGTGAAGCTCACCACGGGCAAGCATCGGCTTAAGCAAATTGCCTGCATCCATGGAACCTTCGGTTTTTCCTGCACCGACGATGGTGTGCAATTCGTCAATGAACAGCAGCGTC
>JBICHS010000481.1:0-6123 GCA_043101135.1 Phycisphaeraceae bacterium JB051 | reverse complement strand
GATCTTGCCTGCTCATCAGTGACCTGGGCAGCTAAATTCGACGCCCCTCCCAGCAACAAGCATCCGCCTAAGAGGCAAAGGCTCACGCGTTTGAAAAAGTGAACGGGCCATCCACCGGTTCGTTTGGATAGGAGGTAAAACGCATCGACTCGCATGTACTGACTTTCAATCACAATTAAACAACTTATTGCAACGCATTGTAAAGATGACCCGAAACAGCGTCAATTGCAATTGAGTATCATGTACTCGATTTAAAAAATTTTCATTTTTTTGTTATTGACCATTTTTCAATGAATAAAGACGAAGGCGACAGGCTGCGTTATTTTTATATAAAACTGTAATAAATAGGCTTAAACGCGATACGACTTATCTGATTAAATGACAAATTGCACTTTTTTCGCATCGATACGAGCCTTCGAAAGGAACATAAGACCAAAAAATGGCTTTTATTTTGTTGACGATGATACACAGTCTCAATAACATGCCGCCACTATGAAATACTCACTACCCCTTACCGTATTGTTGGCAGGTTCAACCTTCCTTGGTTCGACTGCCCTTCACGCCCAGGACAATGCCGCCAGCGCAGAGGGTTCTGAACAGACCCAACTCGCTGATACGGTGGTCAAGGCACAACCCTCAAAACAGAACCGTATGGTGATTGTCGATTCTGAACAGATCACCAACACACAGGCCTCGACATTGGAAGAGATGTTCTCCAATGAGTTGGGCATTGCGGTCGGTGGTGGTAACGTGGTGGCACAAAAATTCTATGTCCGTGGCATCGAAGACACCCAGATGAATGTTCAGATCGACGGTGCCGTCCAGGCAGGTGAGCTTTATCACCACCAGGGCCGTGTCCAGGTCGAACCCGAGTTCATCAAAGCCATTGAAAACGAAGCGGGTGCTGGTGCAGCAACCGCCGGTGCAGGCGCCCTCAACGGTTCGATTCGCATCACACTCAAAGATGCTTTTGACATGCTCAAAGAAGGTCAGGCCGTCGGTGGACTGATCAAAGGCAGTTACTTCATCAACGGTGATAACGGCTACAAGGGCGTCGCATCCGTCTACGGTCGTCTTGCGGACAACATCGGTATCCTTGGCTCTTTCACCTATCACGATTATGCAGATTACGAACCGGGTGATGGCAACATCAATGGTGGCTATGACGATCCCAACGCGTTCGAACACGAACATGGTTACATCAAAGTCAACGGCGAATTCGGTGATCATGAAACGTCACTGACCTACGAACGTCTTTACGACAACGGCTACTACTACGAGCGTCCGAACATGACTGCTTTCCGTGGCACCTATCGCTTGACCGATCACGAACTGGAACGCAACACGATCTCGTACAACCACCGCTACAACCCTGTTAGCGAACTCGTGGATGTCAAAGGCACGCTTTACTACACCAACTCCCGCTACATCGCTGATTACATTGATGGCACGGGTGTCTACGGTGAAGGCGAGTTCAGCAGCATTGGTTTTGATCTGCGGAACACCTCCATCTTCGGTGATCATTCTGTCACCTATGGTGTCGACTTCCGTTTCGATGATGCCTACGGTCGCAGCAATGCAACTTCGCTTCCCGGCTCCAGCGATGAAGAAGCAATTGTTTTTGGTCTTTACGCCCAGGACAATTGGCAATTCGCTGAACAGTGGAAGCTCTCCTTTGGTGCCCGCGTGGACTACTACAGCTGGAAAGGTGTTGACGGCCTTTCAGATGGTTTTAAAACCGATGACTGGGGATTCAGCCCCAACGTGGGTTTGACCTGGGATGCCACCGATGATCTGGCATTGACCGTGCGTTATTCACGTGCCTTCCGTGGTGTGCTCTCCAAGGAAGCCTTCTTCATGGGCTTGTATCAGAACCAGGGCAACGTCGAGCCGGAGCTGGCAAGCAACCTTGAATTCGTGGTTGATTATTCACACGATTGGTTCTTCGCAACGGCATCGATCTACTCACAGAAAATCGAAAATTACATCGCTCACCTTTTCAATGGCCCCTCAGGTCCCTGGGGTACCATGTACAACGCAGGCGATGCTGATAGTGTCGGTTACGAACTTGAAGTCGGTGGCGAATGGGAAAACCTGCGTGTGAGCCTTGGCATGTGGTATGCCGACACCTCCCTTGATGGTACTGATCTGACCGACGGCAATATGGGTCTGGGTACTCAGATCGGTCGTACCTGGATTGGTAAACTCGACTATCTCCTGCCTCAGCAGAACGTGTTGCTTGGCCTGGTTGGTCGCTATGTTGAAAGTGAAGAAAACACCATCGCAACCACAGCACCTGACAAGCCCAGCTACTTCGTCATGGACTTCAATGCCAACTGGCGTCCCAAGGGTGACGATAGCCTCCTGCTGAGCTTTTCCATCAACAACCTGTTTGATGAATTCTACTACGATCACGCTTCCTACGGCTACAACGGCAATGCCGGTGCCTACATCGGTTACCCCAGCAAGGGTCGTGAATTCGTTGTCTCCGCAACTGTCAAATTCTAAACCAACCACTTGACCAGATGACACAGGCCATCCCGTTTAAAAAGCGGGTGTGGCCTTTGTCACTTTCAAGGGAGTGCGATTTTTCATGCATATGCCCAACACCGACATCAAGCCCAGAGAAGGCTTTTTCAAACCACCTCAACCCAGACCCATCACCGTGGTACGCAGTGAGAAAATCGCTGCACGTATCCAGCGCGTCATCTTCACAGGCGATGGACTGCTTGGTTTTCCCGAAGGTTGGGAATCAGCACACATCAAGCTGATTTTCAAACGTGACCATCAGGAAGTTCTGACGCTGCCAACCATCGGTCCCAAGGGCCCGATCTGGCCAGAGGACAAGTCCCTGAGACCTGATGTGCGTGTTTACAGTGTTCGCGATTACAACGCTGGACGTAATGAACTGGCAGTGGACTTTGCCATTCATGATCACGGCGTGGCCACCCAATGGGCTCAGCAAGCCAAGCCCGGGGATGTGGTCGGTCTTGGTGGGCCAGGGGGTTATTGTCCCAAACCACCCGCGTCGGATTATTACCTGTTTGCAGGTGATTTATCCGCGCTATCAGGCATGGGCGGGTTACTCGCCACGTTGCCCGACGATGCCAAAGGCCATGCGATCATTTTAACGCCCAGTGCTGATGATGCCTTTGAATTAAAGCATCCAGATGGTGTAAGCATCACCTGGCTTGCAGGCGCAGACTCAGCTGGCAGTGAAGCGAAAATTGTTCAATTCATCGAAACCCTGCAGCTTCCTGAGCAAAACCTCTGGGCATGGTTAGCCGGTGAACAGTCCATCGTCACGCAATCGCGTAAGCATCTCAAAACCCGCCTGGGATTAACCAGCAAACAAATGTATGCCATGCCTTTTTGGAAGCGTGGTCTGGATGAAGATGCCTATCACGAAGCACGTCACGACGTCATGCATGAGCTTGAAGATTGATTCTCACACATTTGAAAGCAGTTTGAAAATGAAACGTTTAACACTCACAGCATTGTTGTTCGCCACCCTGATGTTCACCGCCTGTGGTCGCAGTGAATCTGAATCCACCGAGTCACAGGACAATGCAACCGTCAGCAGCCAAACACGTTCATACACGGATGCAGCAGATCGCGAATTGTCCATCCCAGTAAGTCCCAAACGCATCATTGCATTAAGCGAAGTGGACCTGGACGCGATGCTCGCGGTAGGCGTCAAACCGATTGCAGCAACCGATGGGCGGGGCCAGAAAGGCTTCCCGCGATACCTGGATGTAGCCAAAACACAGGGCATTACCTCGGTCGGCCACCTGGGCAATCCTTCCATGGAAGCGCTGCTCATTGCCAAGCCTGACATGATTTTACTCGGTGGTTTTTACACTGATCAGGCGTTGGAAAAACTCTCTGCCATCGCACCGGTTGTGGTGACCTACACACTCAAAGAAGACTGGAAAAAGGGCTTTGAACGTGTTGCGGCTTTGCTCGAAAAGCAAGATGCGTATGACACGTTCATGGCTCAGTACGACCAGAAAATCCAGCAGGTCCGCAAGAGCATTGGTGAGCACATCAATGACACGGTGAGTATCATTCGATGGAATCCCAAAGGCCCCATGTTCATGTACAACACGGTCTTTGCCAGCAAGGTGATTGAAGACATTGGTCTTAAACGCCCTGAATATCAAGACAAGGGCGGCGCACCACATTCACCGATCCTCAGTCTCGAATCGCTTGATCAGCTTGATGGTGATTGGATCTTTATGGGCACGTTGATGACCCAGGGCGATGCCGTCTCCGCGATGGCATCTGCAACAAGCACACCAGCATTCAAAGCACTCAAGGGCGTTCAAAAGGGTCATCTCATTCCCGTCGATGGTTCGATGTGGACCAGCGTCGGCGGTCCCCTGGCAGCCATGCAGGTTCTGGATGACGTGCAAAAGGCAATGAGTCAGGCTGATGAGTGATCCTGCGTTAACAACCTCAACGGTTCAGGAAAACAGCCGAGTACCAGATGGCCAGGCGCGGGTTTTGTGCCTTGTTTTACTGTGTTTTTTGATTCTCGCAGTCCTGATCGTCTTGTCCATGATCGCGGGCGCAGGCAATACCACCGTCAAGGATGCCATCGGTTACCTGTTGGGTGATTCATCACTTCGCAATGATGAAAACCTGGACATGGTGCTTCGTACTTTACGTTGGCCGCGTACGGTCGGGGCGTTGGTGGTCGGCGGGGCGATGGGCATTGCTGGGGCCGTCCTGCAAACCGTCACTCGAAACCCATTGGCGGACACCGGTCTGCTTGGGATCAACAGTGGGGCAGCGATGGGCGTGGTCACCGGCATTACCTACTTCGGTGTCAGTACCACAATGGGTTACCTGCTGTGGTCTTTATCGGGAACGCTACTTGGGACGAGCCTGGTTTTACTTGTCGCTTCCACAGGCCGAGTCGGTGTGACACCTTTGCGATTGATTCTTGCAGGCCTTGGGATTGGTGCGACGTTTCATGGGATCACCTCAATGATCCTGTTATCGAATCAGACAAGCTATGATGAATACCGGTACTGGGTCTTAGGTTCATTAGCCGGACTGCATCTGAAAATTGTCCTTCAGATGCTTTGGGTGATCCTGCCGGGCATCCTGTTGGCTGCGGTATTAACGCGAAGCTTATCAGCCTTGATTCTTGGCGATGATGTTGCTCAGTCATTGGGACATCAACCTGCAAAAATCCGTATTTTCTCGACCTTATCCGTGACACTTCTCACAGGCGCATCCGTCGCATTAGCTGGGCCGATTACTTTCCTGGGCCTGCTTAGCCCGCATATTGCACGCTCGTTTGTGCATCACCGTATCGGGAGCCTGATTGGTCTATCCGGTTTATTTGGAATGATCATTCTACTGACCGCGGACATCCTTTGTCGCATTGTAGTCAAGCCGTTTGAAACACCGGTGAGTGTGATGATTGCCATGGCCGGTGCACCGCTTCTGATGTGGATCGTTTTGAGTAATCGCATGTTAACCCTTAGCCACAAGGAGATGCGATGACACAGATCAATACAACACAACCTTCGATCTACAAGCATGACTGGCTGATGCGTCTAGGCCCCATGCGATTACGTGTGCCACGACGTGTTGTGACCGTCAATGTCCTGTTGTTCATCGGACTTGCTGCAATCATTCTTGCATCATTGATCATGGGTGATTTTGACATCTCTGCCGTTGAGACTGTCCAGGCTTTGCTTGGGCAAGGTGAACGCGCTCATTTGATTTTGATCAACGAAAGACGCCTGCCACGCGTCATCACAGGATTGGTTACCGGCTTTGGTTTGGGCTTGGCGGGAACCATGCTCCAGACACTGGCCCGTAACCGGCTGGCGACCCCGGAAGTGCTGGGCATCAATGAAGGTGGCACACTGGCGATCATCGTCATCATCACCGTGAGTACATCCAGCCTCTTTGGCCTGTGGTGGGTTGCGCCCATCGGTTCAGCAATCACTGCAGCGGTGCTGATTTTACTCGGTGGGGGGCGTGTTGGGTCACAAGGTTACCGCTTATTGATCATCGGTCTTGGACTCACTGCCTTATTGCGATCCATCAACGAATTGATCATCTCACGCCAGAATCTCATGCACGCCTCAGCGTTGTACACAT